>NZ_JBQDLF010000009.1:0-61742 GCF_052095815.1 Brachybacterium sp.
GACGGGAAGATCGGCGCCGAGACCACCCGCAAGCTCCGCGCCGCGATGGGCCATGGCAACAACGGGGTGTGGGACTTCCGCACCAGCTACTCCACCGTCAAGGCGCTCCAGCAGTTCCTCAACGCCCGCTGAGCCGCGGGACGCCGCTGAGAGGCGCGGCGCGGTCCGTTCAGCGGGCCTGCGCCTCCGCCGCGGCGGCGAGCAGCCGGTCCACGATCGGCATCAGCTCCTCGGGCGAGGTGGACAGCCCGCCCGACGGCTCCGCAGCGCCCCCGAGCGCGGCATCGAAGTAGAGGCCATCGCCCAGCAGCAGGATCGCGCGGGCGGTGGCCTCTTCGCCCACCTCGGCCCGGATCAGCTCGAGCCAGCGCTCCCGCGCGCGGCGCATCCCCTCCTGCGCGCCGGCGTGCGACTCCTGGGCGAGCTGGGCGACCGCCACGAAGGCGAGGTCGAAGTCGCCGCCGGTCCATGCCGAGGTGCGCACGTAATAGCGCGAGGGCCCCTCCTGCGCGGCGGCCATCGCCGTGAGGTCCTCCTCGAGCAGCGCGTCCAGCCGCGCGATCAGCCCCTCGGCCAGCGCCTCCTTCGAGGCGAAGTGGTAGAGCAGCCCACCTTTGGACACCCCGGCCCGGGCGGCCACGACGCTGAGGGTGGTGGCGCGCTGACCCTGCTCGAGCAGGGTCGCCTGGTAGGCGTCGAGGAGCGCATCGCGAGCTGACATGAGACCGACCTTACTGCGGGAGAAGCCGCGGACCGTTGAACTGTACCGTCTGGACGGTTTAGTGTGATGCCGCTCCGCACCTCGGCAGAGCGCTCCTACGATGCCCCGGAGGCCCCCGTGCAGCCCGATACCCGGACCGAGGCCCTCGCGCGCCCTGCCCGCAGCCCCTGGCTCGCCCTCGCGGTGCTCATGCTTCCCGTGCTGCTGGTCTCGGTGGACAACACCGTGCTCGCCTTCGCCCTGCCCGTGATCTCCGAGGACCTCGCCCCCACCGGCCAGCAGCTGCTGTGGATCGTGGACATCTACCCGCTCGTGCTCGCGGGGCTGCTGGTGCCGATGGGCTCGCTCAGCGACCGCCTCGGCCGCCGACGCCTGCTGCTGGTGGGCGGCACGGGGTTCACCCTGGTCTCGGCGCTCGCCGCCTTCTCGCCGGACGCGCCCACGCTGATCGCCGCCCGTGCCCTGATGGGCGTGTTCGGCGCGATGCTCATGCCCTCGACCCTCTCCCTGATCCGCAACCTCTTCAAGGATCCGACCCAGCGGCGCACCGCCATCGCGATCTGGGCCGCCGGGTTCTCGGCCGGGGCTGCGCTCGGCCCCGTCGTCGGCGGGCTGCTGCTGGAGAATTTCGCCTGGGGATCGGTGTTCCTCATGGCGGTGCCCGTGATGCTGCCACTGCTCCTGCTGGGCCCGGTGCTCATCCCCGAGTCGCGTGATCCGGCGCCCGGGCCGGTGGATCCGCTCAGCGTGCTGCTCGTGCTGCTGGCGATGACCCCCTTCGTCTTTGCGATCAAGACCGCCGCCGTGCGCGGGCTCGACCTGACAGTGATCCTCTGCGCAGCGGTCGCCGTCGTGGCGGGTGTCGCCTTCGTGCGCCGCCAGTTCGCGCGCCCCGAGCCGATGCTCGACGTCTCCCTGTTCGCCCGCCCGGTGTTCAGCGGCGCGGTGACCGCGAACCTGCTCAGCGTCTTCTCCCTGGTGGGCTTCCTCTACTTCGTCTCCCAGCACCTCCAGCTGGTCAGTGGCCACTCGCCCATGAATGCGGCGCTGCTGCTGGTGCCCGGGCTGGTGGTGACCATCCTCGCCGGGCTGGCCGTGGTGCGCCTGGTGCGGCACGTCAGCCCTGCGACCGTGGTGACGTGCGCGCTGCTGCTGAATGCCGTGGCGTTCGTGATCGTCGCGCTCACCGGGAGGTGGGGCTCGGATCTGATGCTGGTGATCGCCTTCGCGCTGCTCGGCGCCGGAGTGGGCGCAGCCGAGACGATCAGCAACGACCTCATCCTCTCCGCCGTACCCGCCCACCGCGCCGGTGCCGCATCGGCCATCTCCGAGACGGCGTACGAGACGGGCGCCGTGCTCGGCACCGCCGTGCTCGGCAGCCTGCTGAACCTCGCCTATCGCACCCGGGTCGAGCTGCCCGTGGAGCTGAGCGACGCGGAGCGTGCGGCGGCCTCCGAGACCCTCGGCGGCGCGACCGCCGTCGCCGAGCGCCTGCCCGAGCAAGTCGCCGGGCCGATGCTGGACTCCGCTCACCGCGCCTTCGACTCGGGCGTGGTGGTCACCGGCGGTATCGGTGCCGTGCTCATGGTGGTCGCGGCGATCGTCGCGCACCGTACGCTGCGCGGCGCGCGCTGACGAGGCGGGCGCGTGGGCGGCGGGCGGGGCGCAGCGGTGTCGAGCACCCCCTGTTCATGCTGTTCACGCGGGGGAGGCCTGGGTCCGAGGAAGCTCGTGCACACCAGGCCTCTCTTTCTGCGTGCCCGCACGGCGCTGTCCCGACTCAGGCTATAGGGGCAAGCCGGGCAATACGGGTGCCGCGCGTTTCGTCGCGACGACGGGACGAGCCTCCCGGCCGCACGCCCGAACCGGTCCTGAGCTCAGCATCGGGAGGCACGCGTGGCACTGCTGCCGCGCACAGCGAGGACGGTCGGGTCCATCGCGCTGGTGATCAGGCAGAACCTGGCCTTCCTGAACCCGGCACCACAGCTGTCGGAGTCCGCGCTGCGGCTCACCGTTGTGATCGTCGATGCCTGGATGCTCGCGATCCTGGTCTCCGGTGCGGTCAATCCCCGCTTGATTGCCGCGGGCCCGAGATCTATCCCAGTGTGCTGGCGGGGGCCTGGGGGCGGTCGGCATCGTCGGTGTCGCGCTCTTCCTCGCCGACATCCCGCGCTCCCAACCCTTCTTCGTCACACTCTTCCTGGTGGGGGCGCCGCTGCTCCTGCTGGTGCGGCTCGCGACCCGGTGCGACGTCAATCTCGCACGCACCCGGGCCCGGGGGCGCCTGCGCTCCCAGGTGATGGTGGTGGGCTCGACCGGGCACGTGCGGGGCTGGTGCATGCCGATCACAGAGAAGCCTGCCGGATAAAGCGGGAAAAACACGGAAATCGGACATGCGGATCGGTTCTCATCGCACCAGCGAGGACACTTGGCCGCAGTGAACCACCCTGCGGCCCTGCTCGGCGACATGCCACCCTGACCCCATGAGCAGCCTCCCCGCCGACAGCCACGTGCACAGCGAGTTCTCCTGGGACACCGGAGGGCCGGATTCCGCCGCCCGCGGCACGATGGAGGCCACCTGCGCCCGCGCGGTGCGGATCCGGCTGCCCGCCTTGTTCTTCACCGAACATCTCGATCTCGAGGACGCCTGGTTCACCGATGACGAGGACTTCGGCGACCACGAGAAGCACCTGGTGGGGGCCGACGGGGTGGTCGCAGTGCCCCGCTTCGACGCGGACGGCTACTTCGAGTCCATCGAGCGCTGCCGTGCCATGTTCCCGCAGCTGCACATCGGCACCGGGCTCGAGATGGGCCAGCCCCATCTGCGCATGGGCGCCGCCCGCAAGCAGCTGGACCTGACGCGCTTCGATCGGATCCTCGGCTCCCTGCACACCCTCGAGTTCGAGGGCAGGCGCGCCGAGCCCAACACCCTGTTCCGCCGCCTGCCCGCGGAGGAGGTGCTGCGCCGCTACCTCGCCGAGATCCCCGCCCTGGTCGTGGGGGACGAGCCCTTCGAGGTCGTCACGCACCTCGACTACGCCCTGCGGTACTGGCCCGCGGAGGAGATCGGGCCCGTCGACCCCCGGGCCTTCGAGGAGGAGTTCCGCGCCGCGATGCGGGCGATCGCGGCCAGCGGACGGGCGCTCGAGATGAACACCCGCCGGCTCTGGCCGTGGATGCCTCAGTGGTGGGCCGAGGAGGGCGGACGCGCGATCAGCTTCGGCAGTGACGCGCACACCACCTACGCTCTCGCCCACGGCTTCCCCGAGGCGGTCGCGATGGTCGAGAGCTTCGGGTTCCGTGCCGGCGGCCGTGCCCAGGATCTCTGGCGACGCTGAGCAGGGTTTTCTCCGCCTCACGCCGGCCCGGTCGGGACGGGGATGACGGTATCCTTGGGGGTGTCGTGGGGGATTCCTGGGTGGCAACTGAATGACGACAGCGCGCTGAGGTGCGCCCTGTCGCGCTGTCGAGGATCGGGCCCATGACGCTCCGCATCAATTCGACGACACGAAGGGGAACCCCATGACGGTCCCGGGCGACGGGCAGACCCCGCCGACGGATCCGCACTCGCAGGATTCGCAGCACTCAGGAGAGCATCCGCCGCAGGCCCCGCAGTTCGGTTCGCCGGACTCCGCTCCACAGGCCCCGCAGTTCGGTTCGCCGGACTCCGCGCCGCAGCCCGCAGCGGCTCCGGCCACGACGGGCCTGACCGCGGCCGATCTGAGCAAGAAGCTCGGCGCCGCAGGCTTGATCAATCCGCTGCCGTCGCTCGCGGTGGGCGGAGCGACCTACGCCGGCGGCATCGTCATGTCGATCGTGACCATCGTGCTGGTCGCGGTCGCCGCGATGCTCACCGGCATCGGCAACCCGGTGGAGGCCTCGCTCGAGAGCATGGATCTCGGGCCCGAGGAGGCGCTCAGCGGCGTCGCCATGGCACTGCGCTTCCCCTTCCAACTGGTCGCTCTCGCCATGCTCGGCGGTCTGGGCTTCTCGGCCACCATCGAGGGAGCCAGCGCGAGCCTCTCGGTCCGGCTCCTGCCGGCCGTGATCACGTTGGTGATGGTGCTGCTGAGCTTCTACGGCGGGCGCTTCGTGCAGCGTCGTCAGGGTGGAGGGCAGCTGGGCATCTGGGTGTCCGCCGTCGTTGCCGGCTTCGCGGTCGCCCTGGTCACGGTGCTCGCGGCGCTGATCTTCGCGCAGCCCCTCCCGCTTGGTGACGGCATCACGCTGCGCCTGCATGCCGCGGGCTTCGACTCCTTCTTCGGCGCGTTCTTCCTGATCGCGATCGCGCACGGTCTCGGCAGGGTCAGCCTGCGGTCCCGCCCCGCTTGGTGGCCCCTGCTCACCGACCTCGCGGCCGGGTTCAAGCTCGCCACCATCCATGCCCTGCTCGTCACCGTGGTCGCCTTCCTCGCGATCGCCGTGGTCACCACCATCCAGGCGCTGGTGAACGGCGAGATGCCGCCGGTGATCTACGTGATCCTGCTGCTGCCGCTGCTGGGCGGCTACGTGCTCTCGTACCTCACGGGCCTGGACATGCTGTCTGCGCTCAGCGCGACCTCCCGCGGCGCGGGCATGCTCGACTTCCTGGCGGGCGGTCTCTCCGGCAGCGAGTACATCTCTGTCTTCTCGATGCCCTGGTACGCGTGGCTGGGCGCGCTGGTGCTCATCCCCGTGGGCCTGTGCATCGCCTCGCTGCTGTGGCAGCACCAGCGCCAGGTGGTGCCCGGCAACGTGATCGCGCTCGCGGTCTCGTGGGCGGCGCTCCCGATCGCCTACTTCATCGGGGCGCTGGCGCTGATGATCCTCGGCGTGGTCTCGATGCAGGTCGCCGTCTCCGGCGGCTTCCTGCAGAACGAGCGCTTCGGTGCGTCCCTCGGGCTCGCCGCGTGGACGCCGCTGCTCGCGGGCGTCGCCGGTGTGCTCGTGGAGCTGCTCTCCCGTTTCGTGGCACCGCTGGTCGCGCCCTACCTGCCGGGCAGGGCCCTGTCCTGGTTCCGGCGTCCGCTGGCTCCGGCGGCCGTCGGCGCCGCTGGAGCGCCCGCCGGTGCCACGGCGGCGACCGCGGATGCCCCTTCGGCGACCGCGGGGGCCATGGCCGCGCCCGTGCCGATGCACGGTGCCGCCGCGGCTGCTGCGGGCACCGACCAGCAGGCGGCGGCACCCGCGCCTCTGTCGCCCACGGCGCGCAAGCTTCTGATCGGCGGGGGCATCGCCGTCGGCGCCGCGCTGGTCCTGGTCACAGGGCTGACGATCACCTTCAACGTTGTCTCGAGCACCCTGTACTCCCCGGAGAAGCAGGTCGAGCAGTACCTGAGCGCTCTGCAGGAGGGGGACGCCTCCACCGCCGTGGAGATCTCCGCGCCGAACGCGCCCTCCGCGGAGCAGGCCCTGCTGACCGACGCGATCGCCGGCGCGGCCGGGGAGCGGATCAGCGGGTTCGAGATCACCGGCTCCGAGAGCGACGGGGATGAGGGATACCTGGTCACCGCACGCGTCACGCAGGACAGCGTGACCACCACGCGCGTCTTCCACGTCGAGCGGGCCGGTCGCGCGGCCCTGGTGTTCCCCGACTGGCAGATGGGCCAGACCGAGTACGCCTTCCTCAGCATGGAGATCCCCTCCGGCACCACCTCGATCCTGGTCAACGGCCAGGAGGTGGCGGTGGACAGCCTTGCCGTCGAGGACGGCTTCGCCGTCGCCGCCGTGCTGCCGGGCCAGTACACCGTGGGCCTGCCGGCATCCTCGGAGTTCGTCGACGCCGAGGAGAGCACGGTCTTCGTCTCAGCAGACCCGGACGAGTGGTACGAGCTGCGCGCCGCCCCGTTCTACACCCTGAACGATTCTGGGCTGACCGAGGTCCAGTCCCAGGTCGACGCCGTGATCGACGAGTGCGCCACGTCCCAGGACCGCCTTCCGGGAGACGGGTGCCCCTTCGAGACATGGGCAACCGGCCCGGTGGTCGAGGGCTCCGGCTCCTGGACCGTCGACTCCTACCCGACGGTGAAGCTCGAGAAGGACTACAGGGGAGAGGGCTGGACCCTGAGTGACGGGGAACAGGGAAAGGCCACGTTCTCCTACCAGCGCGAGGGCTGGAGCGAGGACGACGAGCCCACCGACGAGACGGTCGCGACGTACATCCAACTCATCGGCACCGTGACCCTCGCGGAGGACGGCACCCTCACCGTGGAGTGCTGGTGAGCTGACCGCAGTGCCGCGCTGAGCGGCCATGCCGCGAAGATCCCGGTCCCGACCCCGCAGAGGCGTCGGGGCCGGGATCTTCCTCGTCGGGACCGAAGCGGACTCTCCGTGCCCCGATCTCCGATACCTTGGGCCCGGCGCCGCCCCGGTCGGCGCGATCGCACAGTCTCGAGGAGAAGAGCAGATGCGCGCACTGCGCAAGACGGCGCCCGGAGCGGGCCTGGAGTGGACGACCGTCCCCGAGCCCGACTGTGGGGCCTGGGATGTGAAGGTGCGCGTACTGCGCGCCGGGATCTGCGGCACCGACCTGCACATCCTGGACTGGGACACCTCCGCGCAGACCATGTGCGACACGGTGCCCTTCACTCCGGGCCACGAGTTCTACGGCGAGGTGGTCGAGGTCGGGCAGGAGGTCTCCGACGTGAGGGTGGGCGACCGCATCTCGGGCGAGGGCCACGTGGTGTGCGGGATGTGCCGCAACTGTCGCGCCGGCCGTCGCCAGATGTGCATCCGTACCCGCTCGATCGGCGTCCAGCGCGACGGGGCGTTCGCCGAGTACGTGACCCTCCCGCACCAGAACGTGTGGGTGCACGAGCATGACGGAGGCGAGGAGCTGATCACCCCCGAGCTCGGCGCCGTCTTCGACCCGCTCGGCAATGCCGTGCACACCGCGCTGAAGTTCCCCCTGGTGGGAGAGGACGTGCTGATCACCGGTGCTGGGCCGATCGGGCAGATGGCCGCGGCCGTGGCCCGCCACGCCGGGGCCCGCTACATCACCATCACCGACGTCTCCCCGGAGCGCCTCGCGATGGCGGAGGGCTGCGGCGCCGACGTGGTGCTGGATGTCGCAAGCATGAAGGTGCGCGATGCGCAGCGCCGCCTGGGCATGCGCGAGGGCTTCGATGTGGGCCTGGAGATCTCCGGGCAGGCCAGGGCCCTGCAGGAGATGATCGAGAACATGAATCACGGCGGCACGATCGCGCTGCTGGGCCTGCCCGCGCAGCAGTTCGAGATCGACTGGACCATGGTGGTCACCCGCATGCTCACCCTGCAGGGCATCTATGGCCGGGAGATGTTCGAGACCTGGAACGCGATGTCCGCGATGCTCAGCACTTCTGAGGTGCTGCGCGCCGCGATCCTGCGCACCATCACTGACGTGATCCCGGCCGCGGACTGGCAGCGCGGCTTCGAGATCGCGAAGGCCGGCACCGCCGGCAAGGTCGTGCTGGATTGGAGCGCCCTGGACGCCTGACCTCCGGCCGCCGGCCTCGCCCCGCCGTCCTCATCCCGCTGCCCTGTCGTCCTCATCCCGCTGCCCTGCCCACGTCATCCCGCGGGCCACACCCCGCTACTCCGCCCACGCCCGCGTCGCGAAACGTTCCACCTCAGCGGTACTTTTCCCGTCACCACTGCCCCTGCCTCCTCCCCGCGTCTCGAAAGGTTCCAGCTGAGCGGTACTTCCCTCGACACCGCGGTAGAGCCGTCGCAGAAGCTCACCGCCACCGCCACCACTGCCACCGCCGCCACCGGCACCACCTCCGCCATCCCCACCGCCCCACCCCCGCCATCCCCACCACCGACCCCACCCCCGGAAGGACCCCGCATGTACACCGGACTCAAGGACCAGCTGACCGCCGAGCTCTCCGCGATCGAGCAGGCAGGCACGTTCAAGCACGAGCGGGTGATCTCGTCCCCGCAGTCGGGCCGGATCACCGCCGGAGCCGTCGGCCGCGATGGCGCGGAGGTGCTGAACTTCTGCGCCAACAACTACTTGGGGCTGGCCGATCACCCGGAGATCATCGCCGCCGCGAAGCGGGCCCTGGATGAGCGGGGCTTCGGGATGGCCTCGGTGCGGTTCATCTGCGGCACCCAGGACCTGCACCTGCAGCTCGAGCAGGCGGTCTCCGCGTTCCTCGGCACCGAGGACACGATCCTGTTCGCCTCCTGCTTCGATGCCAACGGCGCGGTGTTCGCCCCGCTGTTCGGTGCGGAGGACGCGATCATCTCCGACGCGCTGAACCATGCTTCGCTGATCGACGGCATCCGCCTGTCCAAGGCGGCCCGCTTCCGCTACCGCAACGCCGACCTCGAGGATCTGAGGGTCCAGCTCGAGGCGGCGGCCGCGCTGCGCGAGGGCCGTGGTGCGCGGCGCACGATCATCGTCACCGACGGCGTCTTCTCGATGGACGGCTTCCTCGCCCCGCTGCCCGGGATCTGCGACCTGGCTGAGGAGTACGACGCGCTGGTGATGGTCGATGACTCCCATGCGGTGGGATTCATGGGCGACACCGGTGCCGGCACCCCTGAGCACTTCGGCGTCTCGGACCGCATCGACATCTACACCGGCACCTTCGGCAAGGCCCTCGGCGGGGCCAGCGGCGGGTACGTCTCAGGCCGGCGCGAGATCGTGGCGATGCTGCGTCAGCAGGGCCGCCCCTACCTGTTCTCCAATTCGCTGGCCCCCGCGATCGTGGCCGCGACCCTCGCCGCGCTCGAGCTGGTGGAGGGCAGCGCCGAGCTGCGCGCGCCCCTGTTCCGCAATGCGGAGCTGTTCCGCCGCCGGATGAGCGAGGAGGGCTTCGACCTGCTCCCTGGCGAGCACGCGATCGTGCCGGTGATGTTCGGGGACGCTGCGCTGGCCGGGCGGATGGCCGATGCGATGCTCGAGCACGGCGTGTTCGTCACCGCGTTCTCCTACCCGGTGGTCCCGCAGGGGGAGGCACGGATCCGGGTGCAGCTCTCCGCCGCCCACACCGAGGCCGACATCGACGCCGTGGTGCAGGCCTTCGTCGACTCCCGCGCGGCGGTCCAGGGCTGAGGTTCCGGGCGGCCGGGCCCGGCCCCGCACCCGCCGGGCCTGGCCCCGCACCCGCCGGGCCTCAGCCGCCCAGGCGCATCCAGGCGTCGGTGCGCACGCGCAGTCCCAGGCTCACCGCGCGCAGAATCATGAACAGGAAGTTGCAGGCCAGCCACAGCATCGCGAGGCCCAGCGGCCCCTCGGGCGCCCACCAGGCCACCAGCGCCGCCCCGGGCAGGATCGCGAGCGCGATCAGGGAGCCGACCTTCGCGAGGTAGGGGGCATCGCCCGCGCCCATCAGCACCCCGTCGAGCACGAACACGTACCCGGCGATCGGCTGGGTGAATACCAGCACCCACAGGGCGGCGCGCAGGCTCTCCTGCACCGCGGGGTCGGGCGTGAACAGCTGCGGGACCACATAGCTCGCGGCCAGCAGCAGCAGGGAGACGACCGCGCCGCCGAGCACGCCCCAGGTCATCAGGCGCCGGGTCACGGCGTGCACGGTGCGTGGGTCCGAGGCGCCCAGGTACCTGCCGGTCAGCGCCTGGCCGGCGATCGCCAGGGAGTCCAGGGCGAGGGAGAGCACCGCGAACACGGTCATCGCGAGCTGATGCGCGGCGAGCTGCACGTCCCCCAGCCGGGTTGCGACCACCGTCGCGGTGATCACCACGACGCGCAGTCCGAGGGTGCGCACGAACATCGGCACCGCATCCCGGCCCACCGCGACCAGGTTCGTCAGCTGCGGCAGCAGCGGAATGGCCTCGGCCCGGGCGCGGCGGACGATCACGCCGAGCAACACCAGCGCCATGCCCCACTGGCAGATGATCGTGCCGAGCGCGGAGCCGGCGATGCCGAGGTCGAGACCGAAGATCAGGATCGCGTTCAGCGGGATGTTCGCGAGCGCGCCGCCCACGGCCACGACCAGCGGCAGCTTCGCATCCTGCAGCCCGCGCACCAGCCCGGTCGCGGCCTGCACGGCGAGCATCGCAGGCAGCCCCCAGGCGCTGATGTGCAGGTAGATCACGGCTTCGGCGAGCACCTCCTCGGAGGGGCCGAAGGCGGCCAGCAGCGGCTCACCGGCGATCAGCAGCCCGGCGGTCGAGAGCGCGCCGACGACCAGGGCGAGCCAGCAGGCGTCGATCCCGCGGCTGATCGCCTCCCGGTTCCGGCCGGCGCCGAAGGAGCGGGCCACGGCGGCGGTGGTTGAGTAGGCCAGGAAGATCGCCAGGCCCACGATGGTGGTGAGCACGGTCGAGGCGAGGCCGAGTCCGGCCAGGGAGGTGGTCGAGACCCGGGCGATGAAGCTCGAGTCCACGAGGATGAACATCGGCTCGGCGACCAGCGCGCCGAGGCTGGGGATCGCCAGGCGCAGGATGTCGCGGTCGACCGTGCGCCGCGCACGGTCCTCGCGCGGCTCGTCAGCTGGGCTCATCGGGCGGGCAGGCCTCGGGGTCTGGGCCGTGGGGCAGTGGGATGGGCACCTCACCATTGTGCGACGTGGGACGCGACGTTCGTCGGATCCGTCCGTCCAGGCTCGCGTGAGAGAGTGCGCGCGGAGGACTTCGATGCCAGGGTCGCGCAGGCGACGACGGGCCGCACCTCCCGTCGGAGACGATCCCTGAGGAGCAGGATGAACCGCCTGGCCACGCTGAGCCTGAACAACCGATCCTTCATCGCGCTGGTGTGCATCGCGGTGTCGATCATCGGCGTGTTCGTCATGACCACGATGCGCCAGGAGCTCATCCCTTCGGTCTCCCTGCCGCAGGTGCAGGTGATCACGACCGCACCCGGCTCCACCTCTGAGCAGGTGCGGGACCGGATCACCAATCCCGTCGAGCAGTCCCTGAGCGGGCTCGAGAACGTCGAGGGCACCTCCTCGAACACCCAGGCGGGCATGTCGATGGTCACCGTCGAGCTCACCTACGGCAGCGACATCGCCCGCGCCTCGAACCAGATCGATGCGGCGCTGACCCGCATCGAGGGCCAGCTGCCCGCGGACGCCGATCCGCAGGTCATCTCCGGCGGCACGAGTGATCTGCCCGCCGTGGTGCTCTCCGTCTCCTCGGATCTGGAACCGACCGAACTCGCCACCCGGCTCGGGTCGACGGTCACCCCGGAGCTCGAGCGCGTGGACGGGGTCTCCTCGGTCGCCGTGATCGGCGCTCCCGAGGAGATCGTGCAGATCACGCCCGATGAGGGCGCGCTGGCCGAGAACGGCCTCACGGAGAACGACATCACCACCGCGCTGGACGCCCACGGGCTGTCCCTGCCCGGCGGTTCCGTGGTCGATGGCGATCGCACCCTGGACGTGGTGCTGGGCCAGGGCGTCGAGAGTATCGAGAGCCTCGAGCAGATCGTGCTGATGCCCGCCGAGGGCAGCGGTGCCGGTCAGCAGGGCGAACCGGGCCAGGGCGGCGCGCAGCAGGGCCAGGAGGGCCAGCCGGGTGCCGACGGTCAGCCGCAGCAGCCGGACGCGCAGCCGCAGCAGCCGGCCGAGCCGGTCACCCTCGCCGAGGTCGCCAGCGTCGAGCGCACCACCCAGGAGGCCACCTCGATCTCCCGCACCAACGGGCGTGAGTCCCTGGTGCTGATGGTCACCGCGACCGTCGACGGCAACGTCGTGGACGTCTCCGAGGGCGTCGAAGGGGTGCTTGCGGACTCGCTCGCGGGCGTCGGCGGGAACGCCGAGGCCGACGTGGTCTTCGACCAGGCCCCCTTCATCGAGGAGTCGATCCTCGCGCTCGCCGAGGAGGGCCTGCTGGGCCTGCTCTTCGCCGTCGGCGTGATCCTGCTGTTCCTGCGCCGGGTGCGGCCCACGGTGGTCACCGCGATCTCGATCCCGACCTCGCTGCTGATCGCCTTCATCGGCATGTACGTCACCGGCTACACGCTGAACATGCTGACGCTGGCGGCTCTGACGATCTCGATCGGCCGCGTGGTCGACGACTCGATCGTGGTGATCGAGAACATCACCCGCCACCTCGCCTACGGCAAGACCAAACACCGAGCGATCCTCGATGCGGTGGGGGAGGTCGCCGGCGCCATCACCGCCTCGACCCTCGCCACCGTGGTGGTGTTCCTGCCGATCGCGGTGGTCGCCGGGATGGCCGGAGAGCTGTTCCGTCCCTTCGCCCTGACCGTCGGCATCGCGATGCTGTCCTCGCTGCTGGTGGCGCTGACGATCGTGCCGGTGCTGGCCTACTGGTTCCTCAAGCCCCCGAAGGGGCATGAGGACGTCGATCCCGACGATCCCGCGCAGGTCACCGCGAGCCGCGAGCGGGCCGCGGCCAAGGAGGAGAGCTCCTGGCTGCACCGGATGTACGCGCCGCTGCTGCACGTGGTGCTGGATACGCTCCCGCGCCGCCTGGTCACCGTCGGCGCCGCGATCCTGGTGCTGGTGGGCACCGTGTTCCTGATCCCGCTGGTGAACATCAGCTTCCTCGGCGACACCGGGCAGAACATCGCCTCGCTCACCCAGACCCTCCCTGCCGGCAGCAGCCTCGAGCAGTCCTCCGAGAAGGCGACCGAGAGCGAGGAGGCGCTGCTGGAGATCGACGGCGTCGAGACGGTGCAGACCACCATCGGTGGCGGCGGGCTCGGCTTCGGCGGCGGTGGGGAGAACGAGGTCAGCTTCTCGATCACCACCGACCCCGATGCCGACCAGGAAGCCCTGCTGGACGAGATGGTCACGACCCTCGAAGCCCTGCCCGAGCCTGGCACCATCGAGGCCGCGGACATCGCCTCGCCCACCGGCTCGAGCTCGGTGGACATCCTCATCACCGGACCCACCGCCGAGGCTCGGCAGAGTGCGAATGATGCGCTCCTCGCCGAGCTCGACCCGCTGCCCAGCGGCGTGGCCGAGGTGGGCAGCGATCTCCAGGCCGACCAGCCCACTGCCGTGGTCACCGTCGATCGGGAGGCCGCTGCACGCATGGGGCTCACCGAGGAGGCCGTGATCGGAATGGTCGCCCAGCAGATGTTCCCCGGCGCGATCGGATCCATCACCCTGGACGACAACGAGCTGGACATCTACGTCGCCGGCGGCGAGAGCGTCGACACCTTCACCCAGCTGCAGGACCTGCAGCTGATGGGCACCATCCCGCTGACGGACGTGGCGAGCGTCGAGGAGGAGCTCTCCCGCCCCTCGATCGCCACCCAGGACTCCCTGGAGACCGTCACCGTCTCGCTCACCCCCGCGACGGAGGATGTCTCCCAGGCGACCGCGACCGCGAACGCCGCGATCGAGGACGCGGAGCTGCCCGAGGGCGTCGAGGCGACTCTCGGCGGCACCGCGGCGGACATCGACGAGACCTTCGGCCAGCTCGGCATCGCGATGCTCGCCGCGATCCTGCTGGTGTACGTGCTGCTGGTGTGGATCTTCAAGTCCCTGATCCAGCCGCTGATCCTGCTGGTCTCGATCCCGTTCGCGGCGATCGGCTCCCTGGGTCTGCTGGTGATCACCGGGGTCCCCCTGGGCCTGCCCTCGATGATCGGCCTGCTGATGCTGGTGGGCATCGTGGTCACCAACGCGATCGTGCTGATCGACCTGGTCAACCAGTATCGACGGGACGGGATGACGCTCGACGAGGCCCTCCATCAGGGCTCGGCCAAGCGTCTGCGCCCGATCCTGATGACCGCCGCCGCGACCATCTTCGCGCTGATCCCGATGGCGCTGGGCATCACCGGCAACGGCGGCTTCATCGCCCAGCCGCTGGCCGTGGTGGTCATCGGCGGCCTGATCTCCTCGACCCTGCTGACCCTGGTGATCGTGCCGGTGCTCTACCGCATCGCCGAGGGCCCGGGGGAGCGCAGGCGGGTGCGCGACGAGGAGCGGCTGGGACAGCTGCGCGAGAGCCGTGCGCAGGCCGAGAACGAGAAGCGGGAGCGCCGCGAGGCCGAGCAGCGGTCGCAGGCGCGAACTGCGTGGGGCGAGGCCGGACCGGCAGGAGCAGACCCTGCTCGCCGCGACGATCGTCCCGGTGGTCCTGACCATCTGGGTGGCGCTGACCACCCTGGCGGCGCTGATCGTCGCGGTGGCGCTGACCGTCCCGGTGGGACCGTGGTCACGAGCCTCGAGACGGGCGCCCATGGCCGCCGCCGGTCCCTCAAGGAGCGCGGCGGACTGGTCGGGATCGTGAAGCGGCGGCTCGGGCGGGGCTGACGGAACGCGCGGCCCTCCCCGCCTCAGCCCCCTCGCCTACCATTCCCCTCATGGCCAAGGAACGCCCCCGCGCCCGCCCCGTCGGCGCCTTCACGCGAGGGCGCACGGTGCGCATCCGTGTGCTCACGGCGATGATGGCGTTCATGACCGTGGGCCTCGCCGTCACCGGGGTGCTCACCTATGCGGCGCAGTTCCGTGCGCTCGAGACGCGTGTCAATGCGGAGCTCTGGCAGGAGCACAGCGAGCTCACCCTGATCGCCGAGAGCGTGAACGAGGACGGCAGCCGCGTCCACACCACGGTGGACAGCGTGCTGCTCCATGCGACCGATTCCGCGGCGCCGTCGAACTATGAATCCGTGATCACCTTCCTGGATGGGAAGCCTCTCTATCAGCCCCGGGAGCAGGATTTCGCGCTGCTGCCGAGCGGGTCCGCGGAGTCCCCGCAGGTGCTGGAGCAGCTGCTGGCCGCGTATCAGCCGGGTTCCGCGGTGATCGTCCCGATGGAGGCTCACGGCCGGGACCTGCAGGTCCTGATCGTCTCCGTGAGCGTCGAGGGAGATGACTCCGAGGGGATCTTCGTGGTCGCCAACGACATCGGTGCCCAGCGCCGCGACCTGTGGCAGAGCGTCCTCACCTTCGCCGGGCTCGCGGTGATCACGCTGCTGGTCGCGGGGTGGGTGGGCTATGTGGTCACGGGGCGCCTGCTGCGGCCGCTGGAGGACCTCCGTGCGGCCACCGAGCAGATCACGGTCGACGATCTGGAGTATCGGGTGCCGGTCCCCGAGGAGCAGGATGAGATCGGGGCGCTCGCGCAGAACTTCAACCGCATGCTGGGCCGCATCCAGGCAGGTTTCGCCGAGCAGCGCCGCTTCATGAGCGACGTCGGCCATGAGCTGCGCACCCCGCTGACCATCGTGCGCGGCACCCTGGAGACCACCGACGTCGAGGATGCCGACGATGTGCGCGAGTCCCGCGATATCGCGCTCGAGGAGCTGGACCGGATGGGGCGGGTCGTGGGTGACCTCTCCGAGCTCGCCGCCTCGGCGCGCCCCGACTACGTGCGGCTGAAGTCCCTGGACCTGGCCGGCTTCGCCCGTTCCGCCTTCGCCCGGATCGAGCACATCGCGGAACGCGAATGGATCCTCGAGCACACTGTCGACGTGGTGGCCGACGCCGACGAGCAGCGCCTCGCGCAGGCGGTGGTGCAGCTGGCCGCGAACGCCGTGCGCTACAGCGACGAGGGCAGCCGGATCCGGTTCGGAGTGGACCGCGTGCTGGGACCGGAGGGCCCCGAGATCCACGTGACCGTGCAGGACGAGGGTATCGGCATCAGCTCCGAGGACCAGCGACGCATCTTCGAACGATTCACGCGGGTCGACGGCAGCCGGGGATCGGGTTCGGGGCTCGGCCTGCCGATCGTGCTCGCGATCGCCGAGGGTCACGGCGGGGTGGTGCGCCTGCTCTCGAAGCCGGGCCAGGGGTCGACGTTCACCATCGTGTTCCCGCAGTTCGCGGACGGGCCATCGGCGGACGAACGGACCCAGGATGGCACCACCGGGGATACTGACAGGCGGGTGCGGACATCCGCCGCCGACGACACCACAGCATCGAGGAGGGACAGGGGATGAGGATCCTCATCGCCGAGGACGAAGCGCGCATCGCCCGGTTCATGGAACGCGGGCTCAAGGCCAACGGCTTCGCCTCGACCGTGGTGGAGGACGGCATCTCCGCCCTCGACCTCGGCTCCAGCGGCGACTTCGATCTGCTGATCCTGGATGTGGGCCTGCCGCGGATGGACGGCTTCCAGGTCCTCAAGGCGCTGCGCGCGATGGACGTGCAGATCCCGATCCTGATGGTCACGGCGCGCACCGGGGTGGATGACACGGTGCAGGGCCTCGAGGGCGGGGCGAACGACTACATCGCCAAGCCGTTCCGCTTCGAGGAGCTGCTGGCCCGGGTCAAGCTCCGCGCCCGCGAGGCCACCGCTGGTTCGGGCGCCGTCAGCGCGGACGTCCTCCAGCTGGGGGACCTGTCGCTGGACCTGCGCACCCGGATCGCGAGCAGCACGACCGGCGGCCAGCCGCGCTCGGTGGAGCTGTCCTCCCGCGAGTTCACGATGGCCCGTGTGTTCCTCGAGAACCCGAACCAGGTCCTCACCCGGGACCTGCTGCTGTCCAAGGTGTGGGGCTACGACTACGACGGCGCCTCGAACGTGGTCGACGTCTATGTGGGCTACCTGCGCGGCAAGCTCGGCGCGGCCCGCCTGGTGACGGTGCGCGGCGCTGGCTACAAGATCGTCGATCCTGAGGCCTGAGCTGTGTCACCGCAGGCCACTACGTTCATGAGAGGACTCTCATCTCGCCTTCACGAGCACCTCATCGGCGGCGGCGAACATGCTTGACATGAAGATTCTGCGGACCCTCGGGATCATCGTGGTGGTCGCGCTCGCGGTGATCGGTCTCGCCGTGCTGCCCTCGATGGATGACGCCCCGCAGGCGCGGGCCGGGATCTCGGTCGGAGAGACTTCGGTCGCGGGCGGTGCGGAGGCCCCGGCGTCGGAGAGCGCGGCGCAGCCTGCGAGTGAAGGGGCGCAGCCTGCAGGAAAATCTGTCGCTCTGCCCGCGCCCACCGCCTCCGAACAGCCGGTGCGCGGTATCCACTCCGACACCGGGGTGGGCACGATGGAGCCCGTGGCGTCCCCTGCGCCCGCGCCCGCTCCGAAGCCGCGCTCCGCGGGCTCGTCCTCCAGCTCATCCAGCGGGTCCGGCAGCTCCGGCAGCTCTTCCTCGGGGTCGAACAGCTCCTCCTCCGGCAGCAGCAAGAGCGCCCCCTCCCGCCCTTCTGGCGTCTGCGAGTGGGACGACGGCGAGCTGGAGTGCGAGGACGACGACGACTCCGACGATGATGACGACGACGACTGACCGCCCCCACCCCGGCTGACCGTCTCCGCCCCGGCTGACCGCTCCTCTGCTGCGCAGCCGCGCCTCGGCTGACCGTTTCCAGCTCGGCTGACCGCGCCCGCCGCTCCAGGCCCTCCGGGCCGCTTCAGGCGGGGATGCCGAGGCGGGCGAAGGCGCTGCGGAAGATGGTCAGCCCGTCCAGACCCGGCAGCTTCTGGATCCGCTTGTCGAGCTTGTCCAGCTCCGAGGACTTGCCGCCGAAGAGATGGTTCATCACGTGCACCACCTCGGATTCGTCCATCATGCCGCTGCCCACCGGCTTCCAGACCCGGCTCATCACCAGGCGCACGATTTTCTGCGCCGCCTGCGAGGCCTCGAGCCGCTCCCTGCCCTGGGTGGTGTAGAAGGCGACGTGGCGGGTCTCCTGCTGGGCGATGCGCTTCAGCAGAGGGGACAGGGCCGGATGGTCGGTCAGTGCGGAGAGCCGACGGTAGGCGGCCACGGCCGAGAGCTCGTTGGCCGCGCCCCACACCATGTGCACGGCGACGAAGTCGGTCCCGGCGAGGTTGGTGAGCACGGACTGCTTGAGCGGCCCGAGCGCCCCCATCCAGCCCAGCTTCTCGCGCTTGGCCTTGATCTCGTCGTAGTCGACGATGATCCCGTGCCGCGCGAGCACCATCGAGAGCGCCTCCCCGTGCCAGAACTCCTCACGGTTCCACATCGTCATGAAGCCGCCGGCGTCCTCCTCGCGGTGGGAGGGCGTGACCAGCAGATCGCGCAGGAAGCAGGAGGTGTGGTACTCGACGTCGCACATATAGCGCAGCGAGCGCAGGGTCTGCGCATCCAGCGGCTGGGTGTCGAAGGTGTCGAAGTCGAGGTCCTCGTACTTCACGGGGATCGAGGTCTGGGCGAACTGATCGAGGTCGAAGGCCATGTCACACTCCGGTGCTGGGCAGAGAGCTGAGGTAGGGGTCCGGGAGATCGGGGCCGGGCAGGAGCCTGGTGATCTCGAACCGGGCGCGCCGCAGGGCAGCGCGATCGCGAGGGTCCGCGCCGAGCACGGCGAGGGCGGGGCGCAGGTCAGGATCGATGAGCCCGCCGCCGTCGAGCGGCGAGCCGAACGAGAGCAGCGCCCGGGCCGTGATGGCCTCACCGCGAGAGCGGGTGAGGCGGGCGATCGCCTCGGCGACGAAGAAGTCGACAGCGGCCTGATGCCGCTCGGCGACCATATCGAGGACGCGTCGCGCCTCCCCGGAGGTCCGGCGCGAGACCGCCACCAGGGCCGCCTGCAGGGACGCCTCCTGGATCGCCATGCGCGCCATATGGCCGGCGGGCAGGGCCTCGCCGGCCGTCACGTTCCACACCGGAGTCAGCAGCGGTTGGACCCGATCCACATGGAGACGGCGCAGCGCGGCCAGTGGATGTGGGTGGTGCCGGGCCCGGGGACGGTCGGTGGCGTGGTCCCCGGTGAGCAGATCGCGCAGGGCACGGGACTGCCAGAAGCGGTCCACCAGCCAGGTGGCCAGGAAGGCGGTGATCCGGGCCTCGTTGCCGGTGGTGGTCGCGAGCATCGCCCGCGACTCCCCGAGCGCCGAGGACTCCAGGCGCTGCAGCACCCCGAGGGCAAGGCGCAGGTCCTCGCCGAGCGGCTCCTCGGTCGCTTGCAGCGCGGTGTCCACCTCGAGCCGTGCGGTGCCCCTGCGCACATATGCGGCGACGTCGAAGTCCGTGTGCAGCACCGGGACGATGGTCTCGTCGAAGTGGAGATGCCCCGTGAAGCGTCCCTCGCGGGCAGGGCGTGCACGGGCGTCATGGGGATCCTGCACCTGGGAGTGAGGGGTCGAGGCCGCCGTGCCCCCTGTCAGGTCGACAACCACCTTCTACCTCTTCTCGTCGGTCGCGGCCTCGAGGGCCCCGGTCATTGTACGGAGGAGACCTGGCTGTGGGCTGATGCATGGACGCTTGGTAGGTTTCGGTCTGTGATCACTTCTGGCGCCTCCTCGCTCCCGGGCCCCGGTGGTGACGAGGTCGGCAGCGGCCTGCCAGATCTCGGCCGGTTCCGGGCCGCACTGCGACCTGCCGAGCTGCCGCTGCCGCACCCGGGAGACGTCCGGGAGGCCGCGCACCGGGCGAGCGACCTTCTCCATGCCGAGCACCCCCGTGACGCCCGCCGCCTGGTGGGGGAGTTCCGCCGGGTTCCCGCCGCTCCTGCGGACCGCTTCCATCTGCTGCGGATGGCGCTGCATGGAGCTCTGATGAGCGCTGACCCGTCCCGGATCAGGGATGACACCGCGGATCTGGTCTCCCTGCTGCACCGCCAGGGCTACTTCGAGCAGGCGGCGGCGATGCTGACCGTCCTGCTCGAGCGGGAGCCCGCGCTGTCGGGACCCAGCGCACTCAGCCGGGCGGCGCTCGAGACCGCACCCACCTCCCGTGGTCGTCGGCGAGGGCAGGCCCCGCAGGCGTCGGCCGAGATGCTGGTGGTGATGCGCGCCTTCGCGCGCTCCTCGCTGCCCGGACCGCGGGACGTCGCGCCGGATCCGCGACGGGATGCGGCCAGGCTGCGAGCGGCGCTGTCTGCGCTCCCCGCAGTACGGGAACGGCTGCTGGTCGACCCGGAGCTGGAACTGCGGCTGCACCTCGCCCAGGCGCTCGAGGGCATGGGCGACCTCCCGGGTGCGACCACCGCCGCGCTGGACCTCCTGGAGCTGAGCGAGCTGGCGGAGGTCGAGGCCGACGGGCCGCGCGCTGACCCTGCCCGCACCGTCATCGGCGCGCATGCGGTGCTGGCACGCACCCTCGGCATCGAGCATCCGCTGCAGGCGGTGCACCATGCGCTGGAGGCGCTCGAGGCCCTGCACGAGATCGAGGACCCGCCGCTGCGGATCGGGCTGATCACCGCGCTGCTGCGGGCCCTGATGGCCGCCGGCGCCGCCGCGCATGCCTCGTTCACCGCGGGCAGGCTGGTCTCCCTCCAGCGCACCCTCGGTCGCGAGGAGCTGCGCGTCGAGCCGCTGCTCGCCGTGGCCGCACAGCGGGTCCAGGCGGAGCGCTATGAGGCCGCCTGGGTGCCTCTCGAGCAGGCGCGCACCATCGCGCGAGGGCAGCGTGACCAGCACGGGCTGCTCGAGGCCGCCCGATTGGGCGCCAGCATCCATGAGCGGCAGGGCGAGCAGGCCGCGTCGCTGCGTGAGCTGCGCACGCTGGCCACTGCTGCCCGTCGCCTCGCTGACGACCTCAGCACCCCGGCCGCGGCACGCAGCGAGCTGATCCGCACCGAGCTCGAGGCCAGCGCCCTGGTGCTGCGGCGGGCGCTCGACCTTGAAAAGCTCGAGCCGGTCATCGCGGCGGCACGCGCGGTCGAGCGCCGCACCCGTCCGGACGGCGGCCGCCCGGTGCTGCCCACGGAGCTGCTCTGGGATCATCGGGTCGATGCCCGGGTGGGCCTGTTCATCGCCACCGGCGACGCCCTGGCACGTGGCGTGACGGGCGTGGAGGAGCGGGACTGCGAGCAGCGGCGCCGCGAGGCGATGCAGGCGATCGACGAGATGCCCCCGGGCCACGATGCCCGCGCCCGCTACTGGGCGACGTACCTCGATGACCGCCACGCCCACCTGCTCGCCGCGCGGGGGGAGCAGGCGCAGGCGCGCCGAGCGGCCCGTCGCGCCCGCGAGGGCTGGGCCCAGCTCGGCAGGGACGAGGACGTCACCCGGCTCGACGCGCTGCAGGAGCAGCTGGCGGGGGAGTGAGGGGCCCGCCGGCGCCTCAGCAGCCGGTGCCTCAGCAGCTGGCGCCTCAGCTGCTGGCGCCCCGCGTGCGGGTGCCTCAGCTGCCGTCGGCCGCCAGCATCGTGGTGCGCAGCACCTCGATCACCGCCGCCGGATCTGTCGCCGGATTCACGAACGCGAGCCGCAGCGCGACCTCCCCCTGGAAGGCGGTGGGCACGCACAGGAGCGTCCCCTCTTTCGCTAGCCGCTGCGACCAGCGGCGATAGTCGGCCGGCGTCCATCCGGGCCGACGGAACACCACCACCGACAGCTCCGGCTCGAGCAGCAGCTCGAGATGCTCCGTCTCCCCGATCGCGCGCGCCACGGTGCGGGAGGCCGCCAGGCAGCGCTCGACGGCGGCGGTGTACGCGGCCGTGCCATGGGTGGCGAGCGAATACCACAGCGGCAGCCCACGGGTGCGGCGAGAGAGGTGCGCGGCGAGATCCGAGGGGTTGGACTCGCCGCGGTCGATCGAGTCGAGATAGGCGGCGTGCTGGGAGTGCGCCGCCGCGGCCGGGCGCGGGTCCCGGTACAGCAGGGCGCAGCAGTCGTAGGGGGCGAACAGCCATTTGTGGGGGTCCACGATGAAGGAGTCGGCCTGCTCGATCCCCGCGAAGCGCTCGCGGGCGCTCGGCGCCGCCAGGGCCGCCCCGCCGTAGGCGCCGTCCACGTGCACCCAGGCGCCGTGGCGATGGGCGGCCTCGATCACGGAGGCGAGGTCGTCCACGATGCCCGCGTTGGTGGTCCCCGCCGAGGCGACCACCGCGCAGATCCGGGGGTCGGCCTCGAGCGCGCGCTCGAGCGCGTCGCCGGTGAGATGCCCGCGATCATCGACCGGCACGGAGATCAGGTCCATGTCCAGCAGCCGCGCGGCCGAGGAGATCGAGGAGTGCGCGGTCGAGGCGCAGGCCAGGGCCCAGCCTCCCTCCGGCCGGCGTCCGCGCCTCCGCAGTGCGTGGTCGCGGGCGGTCGCGAGCGCGGAGAGGTTCCCGTGGGTGCCGCCGGCGACGAACACCCCGGCGGATTCGGCGGGCCAGCCCAGCAGATCGGCGAGCCACCGCAGCACCTGGTTCTCGGCGAAGATCGCGCCCGCACCGTTCTCCCAGATCCCCCCGAAGACGTTCGCGGCGGAGACCACGGAGTCGAAGGCGACCGCGGCCCGGGTGGGTGCGGCCGGGATGTAGGCGAGGTTCATCGGATCCTCGGCGGAGCGGGTCGCGGGCAGCAGCACCTGGTCGAACAGCTCCATCGCCCGCTCAGCCCCGATGCCGCCCTCGGTGACGGTCTCGCCGACGTCCTCCTGCAGGGCGGCGGCGCTGCGGGCGGTGGTCTTCGGATCGGTGGCGACCGTGGTGTGCGCGGCAGCCCACTGCAGCGCGATGCTCACCGCCTCGCGCTCGTCTCCCCAGACCTCCGAATGCGCGCGATGGCTCTGCAGGGCATCGGCGGCCCGGGCGAAGGCCGACTGCTCCGATCGCTCCGACTGTTCGGACTGCTCTGTCTGCTTCGACTGTTCCGTCGGCTCCGCCCGCTCCTCCTGTTCCGACTGCTCCGTCGGCTCCGGTTGCTCCGTGGCGGTGGGGGAGGACGGGCTGTCTGCGGTTTTCTCGATCACGCCCAGCATGCTCCCACGCCGGACCCTCCTGCCGGAGCGGAACCGACCCGCTCCGTGCCCTGACAGCTCCGGCGCCCCTGCCGTACCGTGGAGGCAGCCCCGGAAGGAGCCTGGATGAGCAGCAGCGACGTCGAGGACCATGTCCACGGCCCGGAAGAGACCATCGCGGTCCGCGACAACCCAGCCATCGGACGCTACGAGGCGGTGCGCGGCGGCGAGGTCGTGGGCATCATGATCTACGAGCGGACCCGTCACCGGATCGAGCTGATCCACACCGTCACCGACCCCGCGCACAGGGGCGAAGGGGTGGCCTCCGTGCTCGTGCGCACCACGCTCGCCGAGGCCAGGGCGATCTCGTTGCCTGTCCTGGTGATCTGCCCCTTCATCGAGAGCTGGCTGCAGCGCCATCCCGAGCAGGCCGACGGCGTCATCGACGAGGACTGATCCCGGCCCCGGTGCTGGCCCCGGCCCCGGCCTCGGTGCCGGCCCACCCCATCTCCACTCTTCTAGCCACCAGAAGTCCCCTCGCCACCAGGTGTCCCCTCGCCACCAGAAATCTGTCTCTGGTGAGCTTTGAACGGCTGGGGAGCGTTCAACCGTCACCAGCGACAGAGAAGTGGTGGCGGGCTGACTGGCTGACTGGCTGACTGGCTGACTGGCTGACTGGCGGGCTGGCGAGTTGACGGGGTGGCTGGCTGGCTGGCGAGTTGACGGGGTGGCGGGTTGGCTCGCAGCGGGGACCGGTGACTGAGAGCAGGGGTACGCGCGGTCCGACAGGGGTGAGCCATGGAGTGCGGCGGAGTACCGTCGGGACATGGACGCTCTCGACCTCCTCCGTGACCTGACCTCCCGCCCCCGCGACGCCGCCGAGCGTCTGCGCCACCAGCTGAACCCGGCGACTCTCAACGCCCGACCCGGTGGACACCCCAACTCCGTGGCCTGGCTGCTCTGGCACACCGGGCGCGAGATCGATGTGCAGCTCGCCGATCTCGCCGACGGCGAGCAGGTGTGGACCGCGGACGGCTTCGACCAGCGCTTCGGCCTCGGCTCGGCCGGAGATGCTGTCGGCTACGGCCACACCCCCGCCGAGGCCCGTCGGATCCTGGTCGACGACGGCGCCGGACTGATCGACTACGTCCACGCCACGCTCGCCGCGCTGGACAGCTACCTCGACACCCTCTCGGTGGCAGCTCTCGACGACATCATCGACGAGCAGTGGGATCCGCCCGTCACCCGGGGCGCACGCCTGGTGAGTATCGTCGACGATGCCATCCAGCACCTCGCTCAGACGGCCTATGCGCTCGGGATGCCGCTGGGGGAGTGACCGCGGACCCGTCGGTACCCAGGCCAGCTCGGTGTCCGGGCCGGCTCGGTGTCCAGACCAGCTCGGTGTCCGGGCCGGCTCGGTGTCCAGACCAGCTCGGTGTCCGGGCCGGCTCGGTGTCCAGACCAGCTCGATGTCAGGACCAGCTCGGTGTCCAGACCAGCTGAACGATCAGATCAGCTCGTTCTCGATCCGCTCCAGATGGGCGCGACCCATCGCAGTGAGCGCGAAGTCCTGACGCTTCGCCCCGGTGCGGGCCACGTCGACCTTCTCGAGGCTGAGCACCCCCGACTCTGCCAGGCGCCGCAACGTGCGATAGAGACCGCGATCCGTGAGTGTCCACCCCGTGGCGTTCGCGAAGTGCGGTGCGATCCCCGTGGCCGAGATCGGACCGTGCTCGCCGACGATCCGCAGCAGCGCGAGGGTGGTCGCGGACTTCTTGTACACCTCGATCCAGGAGCGGGCCAGCTCCTCGACCCATTCGGCATCCTCCGCAGACAGGTCGGTATGCGAGGTCATGCGCGTCGCGCCTCGAAGCCGCGCTCGTGCAGCGCCGCCAGTCCGTGCGCGATCAGGCCGATCCCCCAGAACCCGGCCATGCCGAAGGTGGCGCCGAACCAGCCGGCGTTCAGAGCGAGGTGACCATCGCCCTGGATGGCAGGGGAGGCCGACGCGATCAGCACATAGGCGTGCAGCAGGTAGCCGGTATTGACGATCGCGTAGGTGAGGGCGTGGGCGACGAGGCGCCCATAGCGGACACGGCCCAGCGCCCGGCCGTAGATCACCAGGTATGTCGCATAGCCCAGCGCGATCACGAGCAGAGGAAGTGTGGTCAGCACCGTGATGCGGTGGCCCGCGAGCCCGATGATCAGGTGTGCGACCGCTGTGGCCGCAAGCGCGGCGAGGGCGTAGGGGAACAAGGTCGAGTGCGCACGGTCGGTGCGGGATGACGTCTCGGGCGGGGGAGATGCGGATGAGGTGGTCATGATGCCCTCCTGATTCCCATTGGCTGTGTACCAATGGTGCGGTGCGTATAGGCACTGTACCTCTGGTGCAGATCAAGCCGTCAAGGGTTCCGGGCGAACTCCCGTGGGCCCCTGCGTGACGAGGCATGCCTCGCCGAGGAGGCAAGTCTCACTGCCGCCGGTGGTCCGGTGGCCGCGGAACGCTCCTCCACATGGACCAGCCGTCCCCATCCGTCAGAGATCACGTCCCGACGGTCAGCCGGACTTCCTACACTGGCTCGGTGACATCTACCGAGGCCTTCGAAGCTGGACCCGACCGCGGCCTGGAGCGCACCCCGCCCCAGGACCTCCCCGCCGAGCGCGGCGTGCTGGGCGGCATGATGCTGTCCAAGGACGCGATCGCCGATGTGGTCGAAATCGTCCGCGGCAACGACTTCTACCGGCCCGCCCACGAGATGGTCTTCGAGGCGATCATCGACCTCTACGGGCGCGGTGAGCCTGCTGACCTGGTGACCGTCTCGGATGAGCTCTCCAAGCGCGGCGAGCTGGCCCGGGTGGGCGGCGGCGCCTATCTCGCCGATCTCATCGACATGGTTCCCACTGCGGCGAACGCCGGCTACTACGCCGAGATCGTGGTCGAGCGCGCCACCCTGCGCCGACTGGTCGAGGCCGGCACCCGGATCGTCCAGCTGGGCTATGCGTCCGACGGCGGCGAGGTCGAGGAGGCCATCAACGAGGCCCAGGCCCAGGTCTATGCGGTCACCGAGCGTGGTCAGAGCGAGGACTTCCTGCCGCTGGGCGAGGTGATCGATGAGACCCTCAACGCGATCGAGGCCACCCAGAACCGCGGCGGCCAGGTCACTGGCACCCCCACCGGCTTCGCCGAGATGGATGAGCTCACCCAGGGCCTGCATCCGGGTCAGCTGATCATCTTCGCCGGCCGCCCTGCGATGGGCAAGACGACCCTCGGCATGGACGTGCTGCGCTCCGCGTCGATCCACAACGGCAAGACCTCGGTGATCTTCTCCCTGGAGATGGACAAGACCGAGATCACGATGCGTCTGCTCAGCGCCGAGGCCCAGGTGCCGATGAACCGCATGCGCGATGGCTCGATGGATGACCGCGACTGGCAGTCGATGGCCCGCGCGATGAGCCGCATCGCCGACGCCCCGCTGTTCATGGACGACTCGGCGAATATGTCGCTGATGGAGATCCGTGCGAAGTGCCGGCGGCTCAAGCAGAAGCATGACCTCTCGCTCGTGGTCATCGACTACCTGCAGCTGATGAGCTCGGGGAAGAAGGTCGAGTCCCGCCAGCAGGAGGTCTCGGAGTTCTCCCGCGCCCTGAAGCTCCTGGCCAAGGAGATCCAGGTTCCGGTCATCGCGATCTCGCAGCTGAACCGTGGCAGCGAGCAGCGCACCGACAAGACCCCGATGATGAGCGACCTGCGCGAATCCGGCTCGATCGAGCAGGACGCCGACCTCATCCTGCTGATCCACCGCGAGGACTACTACGAGAAGGAGTCCGCCCGCGCCGGCGAGGCGGACCTCATCATCGCCAAGCACCGAAACGGCGCCACCAAGACGATCCCGGTCGCCTTCGAGGGCCACTACTCCCGATTCAAGGACATGGCCCACTCCGGCGGCGGCTTCAGCGGCTGAGCCGGTCGACTCGCCGCGCCCGGTCAGGCGTCGCCGAATGGTTCGCCCGCTACGTGTTCGGCGAGCAGCGACTCGGCCTCCGTGAGATCGCTCGGCGCGACCGGGGCGTCGAGCAGCGGATGCGCGCCGCCGCGCCAGAGGCGGACGCCGCCGGTGCGCCACACTATGAGTCCCGGTGCGGACAGCGGGGCCGACGAGCGGACGAGGTGGGCGCGCCGGGCCCGCAGAGTGTCCTCCTCCGGATCCCGCAGGGGTGGCATCTCGAGGGCTCGGAGCACCGAGTCTCCTGCCGATCCGCGGTGGTCGCGCACGTGCCACGAGCGTTGGCGCAGGTCCTCGCTGAGGCCGGGCAGCTCGGGCCCGGGCAGAGCGAGCACCTTGCCGTCGCGGAGCTGCGGCGCGGTGCCCGGTCCGAACGCCCGGGAGGTCAGCTCGGCGAGACCGGCGGTCACAGCGCCGAGCGGGCCGTCGGGCGGCTCATCGAGCCATCGCAGTTCCTCCCCGGGCGCGATCGCGGCGCGGGCGAGCACCTGGTCCTGACCGTCGACGCCGGTCATCTCGAACCAGGCCTCGGCGGTGTCGGTGCTGCTTGCCCTGCCGAAGAACATCGATGGTGCCGGGGCTTCCGACGGGCCGCCGTCTGGCCAGCGGGTGAACCACCTCGAGCTGTCCCCGACCCAGCGGCGCAGCACGGCGCGCAGCTCCCCCTGGTGGCGGATGCCGAGGGCGGCCGCGCCGGGGCGCAGCAACCCGGCGGGCGCGTCCGGGGCGGTGGGCCAGGGCTCCCACACAACTTTCGCGTTCATGGAGCCTCCCTGGGATGACCCTCTCCGAGATCTGGGTCGCTGAGTTGGGACAGTCGCCCATCAGGGCGAGACCACGGGTCGCAGAAGCTGCTCTGGCAGCTCGAACCGGCCGTGAGCCCTCCCGTCGTCGACGACGTCGCGAGATATCGCTGTGGCCAGGACACTACACTCGCCCAGCTCACCAGACCGAGTATGTGCGCTGTCCCGGGCCGTTTCTCGTCGATCGCGCCGTCCGCCGATCGGTGCAGCTCGGTGCCAGCTCCGCCGCCCGCTCCACCGGCGGCGAAAGCGTTCCCGCGGGAACGTCGGGGGCGAGCGTCTCGGAGTCCGCCTTCGGCGCTGCCCAGATCCTGTCCGTGCTGCTGGTCGCCACCATGTTCGACCCCTGGGTCAAGGGCATGGCCCGTGACCGGGAGGTTGGCCGAGGCTGGCAGGTGGGGGCGATGGTCTCGTACGCGGCGAAGGTGCTGGCGCTGGTGGTGCTCCTGTTCGACATGCAGCTGATGCTGTTCCGGAACACCTGGAGCGGTGGCATGGGCACCGCCCTCGTGCTCGGGAACTACTTCGCCGTCGTTGCCAGCGCCATGTCCATCCTGCTCACCGTGCTCAACTACATGGGAGCGCTCGCACCTCGCACTGGGACGACCTCGCGCGGAGCGGACAGGGACGCGACGGACGTCGAGCCGGCGCTTGCAGGCATGCCCGTGATCATCCCGACTCCGACCGTTCCGCCGGAGCTGAGGGACGGGCTCCGACGGCGCGCTGAGCTACAGAGCAAGGACAGCTCACGCCGCGCAGCTGACCGCTCAGCCGGCCCCGCCGCGGGCCGCGTCGCGCAGATGCGTCCCCGTCAGGCTCGCCTCCGCCGCGGCGACCTGCGCCGGAGCGCCCTGCGCGATGATCCGCCCACCCTTCGCACCCGCCCCGGGGCCCATGTCGATCACGTGGTCGCACTGGGCGATCACCCGCTGGTCATGCTCGACCACGAGGACCGTCTGCCCGGCGTCCACCAACCGGTTCAGCTCGCTCACCAGCAGATCCACGTCAGCAGGATGCAGGCCCGAGGTGGGCTCGTCCAGCAGGTACACGCTGTGCCCGCGCACGGTGCGCTGCAGCTCGGTGGCCAGCTTGATCCGCTGCGCCTCGCCGCCGGAGAGCTCGGTGGCGGGCTGGCCGAGGGTGAGATACCCCAGCCCGATCGCGTGCAGCGCATCCAGCGCCCGCGAGATCCTCGGATCGGCGGCGAACACCTCGCGGGCGTGCGTCACGGACAGCCCCAGCACCTCGGCGATGTTCAGCCCCTCCCACCGGACCTCGAGGGTCTCGGGGTTGTAGCGGGTGCCTCGGCAGCGGGGGCAGGTCGCATAGGAGCCGGGCAGGAACACGAGCTCCACCTCGATGTGTCCGGTGCCGCTGCACTCGGGGCAGCGGCCCTCGGCGACGTTGTACGAGAAGCGGCCCACGCCCCAGCCGCGCGCCCGCGCTTCGGGGGTGCCGGCGAACAGCCGCCGCACCCGGTCGAACAGCCCCGTATAGGTGGCCAGGCACGAGCGCGGCGTGCGGCCGATCGGCCGCTGGGTGATGTGCACGAGCCGGTCGATGCCCTCGGCGCCGCGCACCTCGCCGTGCCCTACCCGGTCATCCGCGACGCCGGAAGCGTCGGTGGGCGCGGCGACCTCGGTTCCGTCGGCCGACGGGTCGGGCTCGTCGGCCACCGTGGTGCGCACGCGCTCGCCGAGGATCGTGCCCAGGCAGTGCGTGACCAGCGTGGACTTGCCGGCCCCGGAGACGCCTGTGACCGCGGTGAAGGACCGCAGCGGCAGGCGCAGGTCCACGTCGCGCAGGGTGCGCGTGCTCAGCCCGTCGATCTCGAGCCAGCCTCCGGGCTCGCGCACGTCGTCGGATCCTCGTAGCGCGAGCGGTGCCGGGTCGAGGTAGCGGGCGGTCACCGAGTCCTGCGCCTCGCCCAGCCCCTCGGTGACGCCCGAGTAGAGAACCTCGCCGCCGTCGGAGCCGGCGCCCGGCCCCACGTCGACGATCCAGTCCGCGTCGGCGACCAGCGCCATGTCGTGCTCGACCAGCAGCACCGAGTTCCCCTCGGCGAGGAAGGAGTCCAGCAGGTGCTGGAGCATCGCCTTCTCGCTGGGATGCAGCCCGGCCGACGGCTCGTCCAGCACGTAGGCCACGCCGAACAGGCCCGAGCGCAGCTGGGCGGCGAGTCGCAGCCGCTGCAGCTCACCGGTGGACAGGGTGCCCGCCGGGCGATCCAGGGCGAGGTGCCCGAGGCCGAGGCCCACGATCGTGCGCAGCACCGGGAGCACGGAGGGCAGCAGGATCCTCTCCGCCTCCTGCTCCGGGGTGCCCTCGCCGCGGGGCAGCGCCTCGATGCGGGAGGTCAGCGCGGCGAGGAGGTCATCCAGCGGCAGCGCGGTGAGCTGCCAGATCGGCAGACCGGCATAGGTGACGCGCAGCGCGTCCGGCCCCAGCCGATGCCCCTCGCACAGCGGGCAGGTGGAGACCTCGAAGTGGGTGAGCGCGCGCCGGCGTGAGGACTCCGCCTTCGAGGTCGCCACCGTGTCGCGCAGGTATCGCTCCACGCTGCGCCACTGCCCCTGGTAGGTGCCATGGGCCTGGCCGGGCTCGCGCACCGGTTCGACGGTCACCACCGGCTGCTCCTCGGTGTGGAGGATCCAGTCGCGGGTCTCCTCCGGCAGTTCCCGCCAGGGGAGGTGGATGTCGATCCCGAGGGTCGCGAGGATGTCGCGGAAGTTCTTGCCGAGCCACGCCCCGGGCCACGCGGCGATCGCCCCGTCATCGATCGAGACGGAGGCGTCGGGGACCATCGAGGACTCCGTGGGCTCGCGCAGGGCGCCCACGCCGTGGCAGCGCGGGCACGCGCCGTCGGGCGTGTTCGGGGAGAAGAAGTCCGAGGTCAGGCGGCCGCTGGGGAGGCCGCTGTGCTGGGCGGCATGGAGGGCGGCGCCGCGCTCGAGGACGTCGGCCGGATGGTCGCCGGCCCGCGAGTACAGCAGCCGGATCGCGTTGGAGAGGTTCGTGGTGGTGCCGACGGTGGAGCGGGTGCCGCCCGCCGTGGTGCGCTGTTCGAGAGCGACAGTGGGCGGCATCCCGGTGACCGCCTCGACCCGGGGGTCCACGGCGCTGCCGATCAGCCGGCGCGCGAACGGCGCGACCGACTCGAGGTAGCGACGCTGGGACTCCCCATGGATCGTGCCGAAGGCGAGCGAGGACTTCCCGGAGCCCGAGACGCCGGTGAACGCCACGAGCCGACCGCGCGGAAGGTCGACATCGACATCCCGCAGATTGTGCAGTCGCGCGCCGCGCACGTGCACATAGCCGTCATCGCCGCCGGTCAGGGAGAGGTCGTGAAGATCCATCCCGCCAACGTAGCAAGCGGCGGCCGTGCCCGGGGTGCGGTCATGCCCCACCGGTCATGTCCACCGGTCATCCCCAACGGTCATCCCCGCAGCAGATCCCGCAGCGCCGCCTCCGGGCTGCGCGACCCGGCCAGCAGCTCCCCCCGCCGATACCGGGTCAGCACCCGGGGGTCGATGTAGGAGCTGCGCGCGACCGCCACGGTGTTCCCGAGCGCGCTCGCCGTGGCCTGCACCGCTGCCCGCTCTGCCTGCGCACGGGCACGGCGACCGCGCACCGGCCCGATATCGGCGAGGGTCTGCGCGGCGATCACGGTGCCGTGCAGGGTGCGGAAGTCCTTCGCGGTGAAGGCGCCACCCGTGACGGCTGCGATGTGCTCGTTGACGAGGGCAGGGGTGAGTGAGCGGCGTCGGCGGCCCTCCCGCCAGCTCAGCAGGAGGGTGCGCGGGTCGCCGACGATCAGCTGCCTGATCGAGGAGGCGAGGTCCTCGTCCTCCAGCTCCAGCTGATGCTCGATCCGGTTCTTGCCGCGGAAGGCGAGCGTCACCACCGGGCCGTCGACCCGGGCGTGCCGGCGCTGCAGCGTGGTCAGGCCCCGGCTGCGCCCGCTGCGCAGGGAGGCCGTCGAACCCATCCGCACGGCCGAGAGGTCCAGCAGGCGGAAGGCGGTGGCCAGCACTCGCTCCCGGTCGAGGTCCTCGCCCCGCAGCGCCCGCGTGACCTGGGCGCGGGCCCTCGGAAGCGTCTCGGCGAGGTCGAGCGCCCGCTCGTACTTGCTGCGGCCGCGCCGGGACTGCCACTGCGGGTGATAGAGGTACTGCCGGCGCCCGGCGGCATCGGTGCCCACCACTTGGATGTGCCCCAGGGGGTCCGCGCAGATCCACACCTCGCTCCAGGCGGGCGGGATGACCAGCGCCTCGACGCGGCGCCGATCGCGGCCACTCGCGACGCGACCGTCGGGCCGGGTCAGGCGCACGGTGCCCCGCGAGGTCAGGGAGCGGGACAGGCCCGGGTCGCGCTCCGGGGACACCCGATGCAGACGCGCCATGGCTCTCCTCCCGGAACGGATGACGGGATCGTAGGACCCGCACCCAGAGCGCGGGCGAACGATCGGTCGGTGCGCGCGCGACCGGTTGCCGAGCACCTCCGAGGACAGTAGGTTCGAATCCCGACCCGATCCGGAGGCGCCCGATGGGCCATCCAGTGCACCTCGTCATCGACGGTCAGCAGCATGAGCTGATCGTGGACCCCCGCACCACCCTGCTCGATGCCCTGCGCGACCATCTCGAGAACACCTCCCCGAAGAAGGGCTGCGACCACGGCCAGTGCGGCGCCTGCACCGTGCTCATCGATGGCAGGCGCCTCAACTCCTGCCTGGCGCTGGCCGTCTCCGTCGACGGCGCGGAGGTCATCACCTCGGACGGGCTCGCACCCGACGGCGAGCTCTCCGACCTCCATCAGGCCTTCCTGGACCAGGACGCCTTACAGTGCGGCTACTGCACCCCCGGCCAGATCTGCTCCGCCGCCGGAGTGCTCCGGGAGGCGGCCGACGGGCGCCCCAGCGTGGTCACCGAGGACCCCGTAGGCGCCGATCCCGAGGACGCGAGCCCGGTGGACGCAGATCCGGGCCGCCCGGTCGAGCTCACCGAGGACGAGATCCGCGAGCGGATGAGCGGGAACCTGTGCCGCTGCGGCGCCTACGTCAACATCGTCGCTGCCGTGCAGCAGGCGGCGGGTCAGACGCCGCAGCCCGCAGCGGCGCAGCCCGCAGCGCACTGGACGGCACAGCAGGCGGCGCAGCCCGCGGCGCACCGGACGGCGCACCTGGCAGCAGGAGAGGACGCACGATGAGACCCTTCGACTACGAACGGGCGAGCGATCCCGCCGCCGCGGTCGCCGCAGTCGCTGAGCGGCCCGACGCGACCTACCTGGCCGGGGGCACGAACCTGGTGGACCACCTCAAGCTCGGGATCACTGCGCCCGAGCTGCTGGTCGACGTCGGCCGCCTGGACCTCGCGGACATCGAGGAGCTCGACGACGGCGGCCTGCGCCTGGGCGCCATGGTCCGCAACAGCGATTTCGCCGCCGATCCCCGGGTGCGCCGCGACTACCCGATGCTCTCCCGCGCCCTGCTCTCGGGCGCCTCCGGTCAGCTGCGCAACGCCGCCACCACCGGGGGGAACCTGCTCCAGCGCACCCGCTGCGTGTACTTCCAGGACGCCACCACCCCCTGCAACAAGCGCGAACCGGGCTCCGGCTGCTCCGCGATCGGCGGCTACACCCGCTATCACGCGATCCTCGGCGCCTCCGAGCACTGCATCGCGACCCACCCCTCCGACATGGCGGTAGCGCTGGCCGCGCTCGAGGCCACCGTGGTGGTGCTCGGCACCGGCGGGGAACGGCGGATCCCCCTCACCGACCTGCATCGCCTCCCGGGCGCCGAGCCCGAGCGCGACACCGTGCTCGAGCACGGCGACCTGATCACCGCCGTCGAGCTGCCGCCGCCGGTGCGCTCGGCGCGATCGACCTACCGCAAGATCCGCGATCGCGCGTCCTTCGCCTTCGCGCTGGTCTCGGTCGCGGCGGTGCTCGACCTCGAGCCGGGCGACCCCGGACCGAGCGACGCCGAGCCGGGCGATCCCGGACAGCGCGCCACGGCACCGAGGATCCGCTCCGCACGAATCGCCCTCGGCGGGGTCGCCCACGCCCCCTGGCGTGCCCGCCGCGCCGAGGAGCTCCTGGCCGGGGCGCCCGCCACCCGCGAGACGTTCCGCAGGGCCGCGGCCGCCGAGCTCGAGCAGGCCCGGCCCGTCGAGGGCAACGAGTTCAAGCTGCCCATGGCCCAGGGCGTGATGGTGAGCGTGCTCGCGCAGCTCGCAGGTCTCGCCGAGGAGCCCGAGGAGCCTGAGGAGGCCCGTGATGAGTGACCTGCTGCGTGCCTCCGCGATCGGCACCGGCCGGGTGCGGATCGACGGTCCGGACAAGGTGCGCGGCCGCGCCCCCTATGCCTACGAGCATCCCGTCGAGAACCCGCTGCACCTCTACCCGCTGTGCTCGAAGATCGCCCGCGGCCGCGTCACCGCGATCGACGCCGCCGCTGCGCTCGCCCTCGACGGGGTGGCACGGGTGCTCACTCACCAGGACGCGCCCCGCCTGGCCGATACCGAGGACGGGGAGCTGGCGATCCTCCAGGACGACCGGATCGGGTTCCACGGCCAGTACCTCGGCGCCGTCCTGGCCGAGACCCCGGAGACGGCCCGCCACGCCGCCGACCTCGTCGCGATCACGACCGAGGCCGCTCCCCACGATGCCCGCTTCCGTCCCGATCACCCGGACGTGCGGGAGCCGGAGGACGGCGCCGATGACGTCGAGACCGGGGACGTCGAGGCCGCGCTCGCCGCCGCCGAGATCGTCGTGGACCAGCGCTACTCCACACCGCTCGAGCACAACAACCCGATGGAGCCTCACACCACCATCGCGCGCTGGGACGGTGAGGACCTCACCCTGTGGACCTCGACGCAGGGCGTCCACCCGGCACGGGAGGCGCTCGCCCCGATGCTCGGCATCGACCCCGAGCAGCTGCGGATCATCAGCCCCCATGTCGGCGGTGGCTTCGGCTCCAAGGGAGTGCCGCACGCGGACATGATGCTCACGGCGCTCGCCGCCCGCACCGTGCCCGGACGCGCGGTGAAGTACGCGGTCTCCCGCCAGCACATGTTCGCGATCACCGGATACCGCCCGGCCACCTCGCAGCACTTCCGGATCGGAGCCCGGGCCGACGGCACCATCAGCGCCTTCGCCCTCGACGCCGTCTCCAGCTCCTCCCGCACCAAGGAATTCCCGGAGGAGGCGATCAAGCCCGCCCGCCAGATGTATGCCGGCAAGCACCGGCACCTCACCCAGCGGGTGCTCCCGCTGGACCTCGCCGTCCCCTCCTGGATGCGCGCCCCCGGGGAGGCGCCCGGCATGGTGGGCCTGGAGATCGCGATGGACGAGCTCGCCGAGGCCTGCGGCGTGGACCCCATCGAGCTGCGCGTGCGCAATGAGCCCGAGCTCGACCCGGACACCGGCCTGCCCTTCAACCAGCGCCGCCTGATCGATTGCCTGCGCGAGGGTGCCGAGCGCTTCGGCTGGGGCGAGCGTGACCCGCGGCCCCGCGCGCGCCGGGAGGGCGAGTGGCTGATCGGCAGCGGTGTCGCCTCTGCGACCTATCCCGCCGCCCGCCAGCCCGGCTCGATCGCCCGGATCCGTCACGCGGCGGGCACCTTCGAGGTGGGCATCGGCGCCGCGGATCTCGGCACCGGCACCTGGACCGCGCTGACCCAGGTCGCGGCCGACGCCCTCGAGGTGGACCCGGACCTGATCGCCCTGCAGATCGGCGACACCGCGCTGCCGAACGCGACCGTCGCGGGCGGGTCCACCGGCATGGCCAGCTGGAGCGCGGCGGTCATCGCCGCCGCGGAGACCTTCCGCCGGGAACACGGCCAGGCGCCGGCCGAGGGCGCCGAGACGACCGGGGAGGCGGGGGAGAACCCGGCCGAGCAGAGGTTCGCGATGCACTCCTACGGTGCCCACTTCGCGCAGGTCTCCATCCAGGAGACCACCGGCGAGATCCGCCTGGACCGCATGCTCGGGGTGTTCTCCGCCGGCCGGATCATCAACCCCCGCACCGCCCGCTCGCAGTTCCTCGGCGGGATGACCATGGGGGTGGGGATGGCGCTGCATGAGAAGGGCGAGCTCGATCCCCGCTCCGGCCACGTCGTCAACCACGATCTGGCCGAATACCACGTGCCGGTCAACGCCGACATCCGCTCCCTCGAGGTGCACTGGCTGGACGAGGAGGATCCGCAGGCCGGACCGCTCGGTGCCCGCGGCATCGGCGAGATCGGCATCGTCGGCGCCGCCGCGGCGATCGCCAACGCCGCCCACCACGCCACCGGGGTGCGGGTGCGTGACCTGCCCGTGTTCGGCAGCGCCTTCCTGCCTCGGTGAGCGCGCCCGGCCCTGCCTCGGTGAGCGTTCCCGGGGCCGACCGCCCGCGGCCCGGGGGCGAGGCTGAGCCGCCCGTCGGCCTGATCCTCGCCGCGGGTGCCGGCACCCGCCTCGGCCGTGGCCCCAAGGCGCTGCTGGTGACGCTCGGCGCCACCCTGGTTGAGCACCTCGCCGGGGCGCTGCTCGGTGGTGGCTGCGCCGAGGTCGTGGTGGTCATCGGGGCGGAGGCGGCACGGGTGCGGGCCGCCGTGGCGGCTGTCCCCGGCGTGCAGGCGCGGGAGAACCCGCACTGGCGCCAGGGGATGGGGACCTCGCTGCAGAGGGGCCTGGCCGCGATCGGCCCCGGCCGAGACGTGCTGGTCACCCCGGTGGATCGGCCCGGGGTGAGCGCCGAGGAGGTGGCCCGGGTGCTCGCCGCCCACCGCCGCGGGGAGATCACCGCCGCCGCGCACCGTGACGCCTCCGGGCGGCTCCGCCGGGGCCATCCGGTGCTCTTCGACGCTCGCTGGACCGCCGCCGCGGCGGACGCCGCGCATCACGAGGTGGGGGCCCGCGAGCTGCTGCGAGGCCAGCGGGAGCTCGTGCAGCTGGTGGACTGCACGGACCTCGAGGACGGCGCGGACCTCGACCTCCCCGAGCAGCTCTGGCGCCTGGGCACCCCGGGCTGATCCCTCAGGCGCCTGGGCGCCTCGGGCTGACCCCTCAGGCGCGGGGGCCGCGGCTCACGTGCAGCGGCCCGCTCCCATCGCGCAGCGGCTCCACCGTCCCGCGGGCCGCGCGCACGGCGAGGATCTCCGCGAGGATCGAGACGGCGACCTCCGCGGGGGTGTCTGCGCCGAGGTCGAGTCCGATCGGGGAGCGCAGCCTGGCCAGCGCCTCCTCCCCGACCCCGGCCTCCCGCAGGGCGGCCCGTCGATCACGATCGCTGCGCCGGGACCCCATCGCCCCCACATAGGCGACGTCGAGCTCCAGCGCGGCCGAGAGAGCCGGCACGTCGACCTTCGGATCATGCGTGAGCACGCAGATCATGCTGCGGGGATCGAGGTCACCGCACTGGGCGGCGTCGGCCAGGAACCGGTGGGGCCAGGCGCGCACCACCTCCGCGCCCGGGAACGATGCCGGATCGGTGAACGCCGGCCGGGGATCGCACAGGGTGATCCGCAGCCCCAGCGGGCGGGCGGCCTCGACCAGCGACTGTCCGAAGGCGTTGGCTCCGAGCACCACCAGATGCGCCGGCCGGGTGCGGGATTCGACGAAGAGCTCGCTCGGCGGTGCACCCGCGCTCGGCGGCGCGCTACCCCTCGGCGGGGCGCCCACGCTCGGTGGCGTGCCCCCGCTCGATGGCGCGCCCTCGTTCTGCGGGGCGAGCCGGATCGTGCCGGTGCGGCCCTCGCGGATCATCCCCGCGACCTGGGAGACGGCGTCTGCGAGCTGTGCGCCGGGGAGCAGCGGAGCGAGTGACTGTCGCACCTCGTCCGGTCCGCTGCCGGGCACGAGGGCGGCCAGCGGCGGGGCGGCGTCTCGTGGCACCTGCGTGACATACGCGGCGGGCGGGCGCCCGTCGACGGTGAGCCCCAGCAGGCTCCGTACCGCCTCGGAATCCTCGGCCGACGGGGGCATGAAGGGCTGCACCAGCACGTCCAGGGAGCCGCCGCACATCAATCCGACGGCGAAGGCGTCCTCCTCGCTGAACCCGAAGCGGTGCACCGCGGCGTCCCCGGTCTCCATCGCCTCCTGGCAGGCCTCGAGGACCGCGCCCTCGACGCATCCGCCGGAGAGGGAGCCGTGCAGCGAGCCGTCGGCGCCGACCAGCATCGAGGTGCCGACGGGCCGGGGCACCGAGCCCTGCGTCGCGACGATGGTCGCGACGGCACAGGCCACGGGGTCGGAAGCACAGGTCAGCCGCTGCTGGGCGATCGCCAGGACATCGAGCACAGGCCCACCCTATGCGCGACCTCTCGCCGGATCGATGATCCCGACCGGGTGACCGGGAGCCTGGCAGGGGTGGCCTGAGGCCCGGGAACCGGGCGTCCGGCGCCGGCGCGACATGCCGGGCCCCGCATGTCCCGTCGGCCGGATCCCCGGCATCGAAACTTCTGGTCCCTCGTGCGGCACCATCAGCAACGGGCTCTCGAAACACCGCTCCGACGTCGCGCGCGGGTGAGGACGGCCCCGACGCTTTCCGGACGAACGTTTCTTGTGGTCGCCATCACAACTGCTACTGTCACTGCGCACGAGCGACACCCTGCTCCCCACTGGGTGTCCCCGCAGAACGAAGGAGTTGTGCACCGTGAGCACCCCGTCCCACGCGTCCCCCGGGACGACGCCGGATCCCGGCAGTCCGTCGTCCCCCACCCCCGAACAGTTCCTCGCCGTCCAGCAGTCCGAGGAGTTCGGCCAGCTGCGTCGCAACTTCCGCGGCTTCGCGATCCCGATGACCATCGCCTTCCTGGTCTGGTACCTGGCCTACGTGCTGCTGTCCACCTACGCTGAGGGCTTCATGTCGATCCACGTGCTGGGGAACCTGAACCTCGGGATCATCCTCGGCTTCAGCCAGTTCCTCATGACCTTCCTGATCACCTGGCTCTATATCCGCCACGCGAACAAGTCCCTCGACCCGATCTCCTCGAAGATCCGCATCGAGCTGGAAGGTGATCTCTGATGGAATTCGGCAATCCCGTCCTCAACATCGCGATCTTCCTGGCCTTCGTGGTCGTCACCCTGGTGGTCGTCATCAGGGTGTCTCGGACCACCACCAGCGCCAGCGACTTCTACCACGGCGGCCGTGCCTTCTCCGGTCGCCAGAACGGCATCGCCATCGCCGGCGACTATCTCTCGGCCGCCTCGTTCCTCGGCATCGTCGGGGCCGTGGCCCTCTACGGCTATGACGGCCTGCTGTACTCCGTCGGCTTCCTGGTGGCCTGGCTGGTGGCGCTGCTGCTGGTCGCCGAGCCGCTGCGCAACACCGGCAAGTACACGATGGCGGACGTCCTCAGCTTCCGCATGCGCCAGCGTCCCGTGCGCACCGCCGCCGCGACCTCGACGCTCGCGGTCACCTTCTTCTACCTGCTCGCTCAGATGGCCGGTGCCGGCGCACTGGTCTCCCTGCTGATCGGCATCGAAGGGCGGGTCGGGCAGTCGATCGTGATCGCCGTCGTCGGCGTCGTCATGATCCTCTACGTCCTCATCGGCGGCATGAAGGGCACCACCTGGGTGCAGATCATCAAAGCGGTGCTGCTGATCACCGCCGTCGGCGTCACCACCGTGTGGATCCTGGCCCTGAACGGCTTCAACCTCTCCGCGGTGCTCGGCCAGGCGGTGGAGGCGCATCCGGACGGTACCGCGATCCTCGAGCCGATGCTCCAGTACGGCACCTCCGGGTCCTCGAAGCTGGGCTTCGTCTCCCTCGCGATCGCGCTGGTGTTCGGCGCGGCAGGGCTGCCTCACGTGCTGATGCGCTTCTACACGGTGCCCACTGCGAAGGAGGCCCGCCGTTCGGTGGTCTGGGCGATCGCCCTGATCGGCTTCTTCTACCTGTGCACCCTGGTGCTCGGCTTCGGTGCCGCCTACATGGTGGGCGTCGACGTGATCGGCGACCTCCCGGGCGGATCGAACTCCGCCGCTCCCGCGCTCGCCTATGCCGTGGGCGGCACGGTGCTGATGGCCATCATCTCCGCGGTGGCCTTCGCGACCATCCTCGCGGTGGTGGCGGGCCTGACGATCACCGCCTCGGCGAGTTTCGCGCACGACATCTACAACGGGGTGATCAAGCGCGGCCAGGCCGATCCGAAGAAGGAGATCGCAGTGGCCCGGCGCACCGCGCTGGTGATCGGCGCCGTCTCGATCGTCGGCGGCATCCTCGCCGCCGAGCAGAACGTTGCCTTCCTGGTCTCGCTCGCCTTCGCGATCGCCGCCAGCGCGAACCTGCCCTCGATCCTGTACTCCCTGTACTGGAAGCGGTTCAACACCCGCGGCTCGCTGTGGAGCATCTACGGCGGCCTGTTCAGCGCCCTGTTCCTCATCACCTTCTCCCCGGTCGTCTCCGGCTCCGAGACGGCGATGATCCCCGGCGCCGACTTCGCCTGGTTCCCGCTGACGAACCCCGCGATCATCTCGGTCCCGCTGGGCTTCTTCCTCGGCTGGCTCGGCTCGGTGACCTCCTCGGAGCACAACGAGCTCAAGCAGGCCGAGATGGAGGTCCGCTCCATGACCGGTGCGGGCTCCGAAAAGGCGGCCATCGACCACTGAGCAGGTGCGAGCGGCCGGCGGGGGAGCCCTGCATGTCGGCGCTGCCCAGCGGCTCGACGGTCCAGTGACCACGTTCTGCGCCCGCGAGGACCGATCCGGAATCCGGCATCGGTCCTCGCGGGCGCAGAACTCTGCATCCCCGGCCGCCGGGCCGTTCACCGGTAACCCTGCCGTGGACTGCGTCGCGGTCGAAGAGCCGGACGAGCTGCGCAAGAGGTTGTCGCACGAGGCAGGGACCTCGCCACCCGTTATCGGCCGGGCGAGCTCAGGCCAGGCGCAGCCCCGACTCCGGACGCACCGCCCGGTCGTGCAGGTCGATGATCTGCTGCTCGACGGGGTCCGGTGCGGGGCCGGTGCTCGACAGGAGCCGGCACACGGCCACCTCCGCAGAGGCGGTCCGGTAGCGCTCCACCCACTCGCGGTGGATGTCATCGGTCGCGGTGCGGGTGCCGAGCTCCTCGAAGCGGTCCACCTCCACGCGCCAGGGCTTCGGGGTCAGGCGCGCCCGATAGGTGTCGTGGACCCGGCACAGGATCATGTACAGCTCATCGCTGCGCACCTGCCCCATCAGCTTCTTCGCACGCTCGCTCGACGGTGCCGCGCCGCTGCCGGTGATCAGCAGACGGAAGCCGTTGCGGGTGCGGTACGTGCGCACCCCCAGCTCGGGATGGAGGGCGCGGAAGTCCTCGATCAGGGCCAGGGTGCGCTCGTGATGCTCCCCCCGACGACCCGGTGAGCGCAGGCCGAAGGCGTCCGGATCCTGCTGCTGCTCGGTGAGCTCCTCCGCGCGGCGGCCGCCGAACAGACGCGAGAGCAGCCCTCCGCCGCCCGCCGTCACACGGTCCGTCGAGGACGGCTCGACCAAGTCGATGTCGCTGATCAGCACCGCATCGGTGTTCAGCACCGCCGAGCCGTAGCGGTTGCGGGTGATCGCCGCGATCAGGGTGTCGTCGGGCCCGTGGAGCTCCTCGAGCAGCTCCTCCGGAAGGCGTCGCAGCGGGTAGTACTCCAGTCCGTTGTCTGTCCGTCGCTCGGGGCCTCCGGCCGCGGCCACGCGCTGCAGGCGCTCACGCGCATCGCGCTGGGCGTCCTCGGGCGAGGTGTCGGAGGCGCCATGGATCGTGAGTGCCCACTCGTCCCCGCCGGGGACGGTGACGGTCTCGCGGATGGTGGCCCAGTGGCGGGGGATCGGCTGCATGCCCCGACCGTAGTCCGTCACCGCGACGGGGCGGCGGGGAGATGCGGGAGAATGGGCCCATGACCTTCTTCGAGGAGCTCTGGTTCCAGATCGGGGCGTCGCCCGCGGGAGCGCTGGGCGTGCTCATCGCGAGCATCGTGCTCTACCTGATCTTCACCCTGATCCTCCAGGTCGCCGGGCCACGGCTCAGCGCGAACCCGTCGATGCTGAGCTTCGCGGTGATGGCGCTGCTGGGCTCCCTCGTCGCCCGCGCGATCCTCGGCAACACACCGACGCTGGTGGGCGGGCTGATCGCGGTGACCACCCTGCTGGTGCTCGAGTTCCTCCTGGGCAGGCTCCGGCTCGGTGTCGACCGCATCTTCACCCGGCGCGGGCCGCGGCCGACGGTGGTGATGGTCCATGGCCATGTGCTCCGCTGGCATCTTCGCCATCTGGGGCTGCGCGAGACGCAGCTGCTGACGCTGCTGCGGCGCGGCGGCGTGCGCCACGTGATCGACACCGACCTGGTGATCCTCGAGCCGCGCGGAGGGCTGACCATCGTGCGCCGCGGCGAGATGATCGACGAGCGCCTGGTGCGCAATGTGCGTGGTGCGGAGATCATCCCTCGCTCACTGATGCACTGAGCGGGTCCGCCCCCGTCCACGCCAGTCGCACCCGCGCCTGCCTCGCTGCACGTCCGCAAGCATCCGGCCCCGCACCAGCGAAGGTGCGGGGCCGGGGCCGGGGCCCGACGCCGGAGCGTCGGGTGGTGGCGAGGCTCAGGCGAGCTTCGCCTCCAGGGTGATGTTCACGGCGGCGAGTGCCTTCGAGACCGGGCAGCTGCTCTTGGCCTCGTCGGCGATGCGCTGGAAGTCGGCGTCCTCGATCCCGTCGATCTGCGCGGTGACGGTCAGTGCGATGCCGGTGATGCCGCCCTCGGCGATGTTGAAGGTGACGTCGGCCTTCGTGTCCACAGCAGTCGGCGGGGTGTCGTTCTCGGCGAGCATGTTCGAGAACTGCATGGAGTAGCAGGCGGCGTGCGCGGCGCCCAGCAGCTCCTCGGGGGAGGTGGTGCCCTGTGCGGACTCCTCCGCGCGGGCCTTCCAGCTCAGATCGAAGGTGCCGAGCTTGGAGGTCTCCAGGGTGGTGGTGCCGGAGCCGGAGAGCAGGTCGCCCTTCCAGGCGGTGGATGCGGTGGAGGTGACGGGACGGGGCATGGTGACTCCTTCAGTCGACGGTCGCCCCGCGTTTCCGCAGAGGGCGCTCGCCTCCCACCGTAGTCCGGACCCCCGCCGAACGGGAAGGATCGTTCGTCCCTGCGGCCCCCGCACGCGCTGCCGCGCCGTCTGCCGGGTTCCGGCCGCCCGCCTACTGCAGGGACTCGAACTTGCGGATCCAGGCGGAGCCGATGGGATTCGCGTCGGCGACCATGATCACGAAGCGGTCCCCGGCGATCTCGGCGACCTCGGTCAGCGCGACCCGGCGCTCGTGGGCGGGGGAGTGGTCCAGGCGCCGCACGCCGTTCTCGATGATCTTCGCGAAGGAGTCGGTGCGGCCCAGGAAGGCGACGAAGGGCATGTCGAACTTCTCGGCGTAGCGGGCGGAGAGGTCGCGCACCGCGAGGATGTCCTCGTCGGAGAGGTTCTCCAGGGCGAAGGAGCCCACGTCCTGACTGATCGCTCCGGCCTGCTCCTCGTCGGCCGTGACCAGCGTGGCCATGTCCGGATAGGCGCGCACCAGCGCATCCTGCTCGGAGCGCTCCGCGGTGAGCACCGCGTCCTCGATCGCGGCGCGCAGGGTGGGGGCGTCGGCGAAGGGCCGGGCCTCCCAGGCGCGCTCGAGAGGCCAGGTGGCGCCGTTGAACAGGGAGCCGAAGGTCGCCACGAAGGTCTCGCGGTCCATGTCGTTCACCGCATCGATGCCGATCCGCTCGCCGGCAGCGGTGGTGGTGACCATCGAGCCGCGCTGGCCGCCGATGTGGAAGAACAGCAGGTTCAGCACGATCGCGCTGATCGCGCCGACGGTCACGCCGGAGGAGACGAACACCTGCGCCCAGGAGGGGAACACCCCCGCGATGTCCGGCTTGAAGCTGACCAGCATCGCCAGGCCCAGCGAGGTGCCGACGATGACGGAGTTGCGGTTGTCGGTGAGGTCCACCTTGGAGAGGGTCTGGATGCCCACCAGGGCCACTGAGGCGAACAGGGCGAGCGAGGCGCCGCCGAGCACCGGGGAGGGGATCGCGGCGACCACGGCTCCGGCCTTGGGCAGCACGCCGAGGATGATCATCAGCACGCCCGCTCCGGCGACCACCCAGCGGGACTTCACGCGGGTCAGGCGCACCAGCCCGATGTTCTGCGCGAAGCAGGTGTAGGGGAAGGAGTTCAGCACGCCGCCCAGCAGAGTGGAGAGGCCGTCGGCGCGGATCGCCTCGGAGATGTTCTTGGGGCGGATCCGCTTGCCCACGATCTCGCCCGCGGCGAAGACGTCGCCTGTGGTCTCCACCATCGTGATCAGCATGACGATGATCATCGAGATGATCGCGGTCGCCGAGAAGGTGGGGATGCCGAAGTAGAAGGGGGTGGTGACCCCGAAGGCAGACGCCTCGGTGACGCCGTTGAAGGAGGTGTCGCCCAGCAGCACGGCGACCAGGGTTCCGATGACCAGGCCCAGCAGGATCGCGATGGTGCCGAGGAAGCCGCGGAAGAACCGCTGCACCAGGACGATGATCGCGAGCGTGCCCAGCGCGTAGAGGATGTCGCGGGCGGCGGGGGTGCCCTCGGCGTAGTTGGTGATGTCCCCGGCGGAGACGCCCAGCAGGGTGATGCCCATCGTGGTCAGCACGGTGCCGATCACCACCGGCGGGAAGAAGCGCAGGATCTTCGCGAAGTAGGGGGCGACCAGGAAGGTGAACAGGCCCGCGACGATGATCGAGCCGTAGATCATCGGCAGCCCCTCGGCGCCGCCCTCGCCGCCGGTCGCGGCCAGGCCGATCGCGATGATCGGGCTCACCGCGGTGGTGGTCACGCCCTGGATGATCGGCAGGCGCACGCCCACCTTCCAGAAGCCGACGGACTGGATCAGCGTCGCGATGCCGCAGGTGAACAGGTCGGCATTGATCAGGTGGATCGTCTGCTCGGCCGTGAGGTTCAGGCCCGACGCGATCAGCAGCGGCACGATCACCGCGCCGGCGTAGAAGGCCAGGACGTGCTGGACCGACAGCACGGTGAGCTTCCCGGCGGGCGGCACCTGGTCGACGGGATGGGTGCGGGCTGCGGGGGCGCTCGGCGCGGCGGCGGTGGTCATCAGGATCCTTGAGGTCCGTCGAGAGTGGGAGTCTCGACGTGGGAGAGGAGGCGGGGCCGACGGGACGGCCGCGCACCAGAGTAGGCTCCTGCGCCGCTGCGGGCGCAGCGCGCCCGCGGGTGAGACGGGTGAGATCGGACAACGTGCGGGCGGAGCCGCTGGCAGCGGCTGAGCGCGGGTGGAGCCGCTGGCGGCGGCTGAGGAGAGCGGTGGCAGACCGCGTGGGTGAGATCGAAGGCAACGGGTGGCTTCTCCTGCGCGGGCGGGGTAGAAGGGTGCGGTGACGACTTCCCCGCCTCGCGACAGCGCCCCCCGCCCGGCCGACGCTCTTCAGGACGATGCCGCCCCGGCAGTGCCCGCCTCGACGGCCCGGGTCCCCGCGCGCACCACAGCCGTCGGCACCGTGCTCGCTGTGCTGGCCATCGCGACCATCGCACTGAACCTGCGCCCCGGCGCGACCGGCGTCGGCCCCCTGATGGAGAGCGTCGTGGGCGCTTATGGGCAGGGCGCCTTCGCCTCGGGGCTGCTGACCGCCCTGCCGTGCCTCGCCTTCGGCGTGCTGGGGCTGCTGGCGGTCCCGATCTCCCGCCGGGTGGGGCTGACCGGTGCGATCGTCGCCTCCTTCGTGCTGGTCGCGATCGGGCTGCTGCTGCGGCCCGTCTCCGAGCTGTTCTCGGTGTTCGTGGCGCTGTCGGTGCTGGGTCTGCTGGGACCCGCGCTCGGCAACGTGCTGGTGCCGGCATGGGTGAAGCTCCACGGCGGGGCACGCACGGTGGCGCTGATGACCCTGTACAGCGTGATGCTCGCGATCGGCGGCTCGCTCGGTGCCGCTCTCGCGGTGCCGCTCGCAGGAGGTGCGGCCGACGGCTGGCAGGACTCGCTGCGGTTCTGGGGGATCATCGTGGTGGTCCCGGTGGTGGTCTGGGCGATCGTCCTGACCCGCACCGGTCACGACTTCCCGCCGGCCCCGCCCCGTGGGGAGCTCAGCGGTTCGCTGCTGCGCTCGCCGACCGCGATCGCGCTGATGGTGACCTTTTCGATGCAGTCCTTGAATGCGTACACCCAGTTCGGGATGCTCCCGCAGATCCTCACCGACGCCGGTGTCACCCCTGCCCGCGCCGGGGTGCTCGTCGCCGTGATCGCAGGCTGGGGCCTGGTGGGCGGGCTCGTGATGCCGAGCGTGATCGCGAAGGTGCGCGGACTGCGCTGGATCGTGGGCGGCTTCGGTCTGCTCACCACGGCCGGCTACATCGGTCTGCTGCTGGCGCCCGGCGTGAGCCCGATGCTGTGGGCCTGCGTCCTGGGGATCGGCGGCTTCGTCTTCCCCACCGCGATCGCGCTGCTGCCCGCTCGCACCCGGAACCCGCTGGTCACGGCCCGGCTCTCCGGGATGGCCCAGCCCTATGGATACATCCTGGCCGCGCTCGGTCCGATCGTGGCCGGCGCGCTGCTGGGAGCCACCGGCTCCTCGGACGCGGTGCTGTGGTTCCTCGCAGCGACCGGCCTGGTGATGGCGGTCTCGGGCTTCCGCGCGGCGCTCCCGCGGATGGTCGACGACGAGATCGCGGCCTGAGCGGGAGACCCCTGCCGACAGGCGGTTCCGTGGCAGGATGCTCCTATGAGCCTCGTCCGCACCCTGCGCATCCTGGCCTCCCAGCGGCCCTCCACGCCCTCGCGCGCCGTCGCCGCCCCGTCCCGGGTGGAGCGCCGTCGGCACGGACAGGTGCCCGTCACCTGGCTCGACCAGGAGCTCGCGGGGGCCGCAACCATCGTTCACCTCCATGGCGGCGGCTACCTGCGCGGTGAGAGCCCGCAGACCTGGAGCTGGCTCGAGGAGATCGCCCGACGCTCCGGCGCCGCGGGCGCGATGATCCACTACCGTCTGGCGCCGCGCCACCGCTACCCGGCCGCGATCGAGGACGTCCTCCACGCCCTCGACGGCATGGCCGAAGCAGCGATCCTGCGCCCCGGCCGCTGGGTCCTCTCGGGGGACGGCGCGGGCGCCGGACTCGCCCTCGCAGTCGCCCAGGTGCTCGCCGAGAGCACCCACGAGGCACCGGCCGCGCTTCTGCTCGAATCCCCCTGGGTCGATCTCAGCCGGGAGGAGCACGGGCTGGAGGAGCTGAGCACCGCAGCCCGCCTGTATGCGGGCGGGGTCCCGCGCACAGAGCCGCGCCTCAGCCCGCTGCTGGGAGGGCTGTCCGCCCTGCCCCCGGTGCACCTCGTCACGGGCTCTCACGACGAGCTGATCGCCGATGCCCGGAGGCTGGACAGTGCGCTCACCGCGGCTGGCGCCGAGCACGAGTACCTCGAGATCCCGGAGGCCTCCCACGCCGTCGCGATCCGCGGGGAGGGACCTGCCTCGCAGCGTGCCCGCCGGTTCCAGATCGCCGCGGTGCGCGGCGCGCTGGGGATGGACGGCGGCGCCGCTCACTGAGTTCACCGCCTGCGGTTACCCTGTGCCTCATGGCGCGAGGCGATCAGCGGGTCAGCCGCAGTGACGGCAGCGATGACAGCTGCAGCAGTGATGGCAGCAGCAGTGGCAGCAGCAGCGACAGCAGTCATCACAGCGAGAGCATGACCTGGACCGGCAGCCGCTCCGTGCTGGCAGAGATCCGTGACGCCCTGATCGTGCACTCCACGGCAGGAACCCTGCGGCTGGTGCTGCAGCAGCTCACGCTGCGAGACCAGGGACGCGCCGTCGGGAGCCACGAGGTGATCGACGGGATCATCGACGTGGACGGCAACTTGGTGGTGGTGCCGATCGGCGAGGCCGTGCGAGCCGATCCCGCAGCATCCGCAGCGCTCGATGCGGCCCTCGCACGCCTGCGCGCCGAGATCCTCGCGGAGCTCGGTGCTGCTCCGGACTCCCTCGAGGTGGTGATGGACGCCGACCGCACGCGCCGCGTCCGCATCGTGCGCTCGCTGGAGGTCTCACCCGCAGGGGTCGTCGGCCCGCCCCCGCACCCGGCGCTGCACGACGGCCGCCACCACATTGTGCACCACGCCCCCGCCCTCGACGAGCTGCGGGACCGGCTGGCCCCACCGCCGCCCGGGCTCCTGGCCCGCCTCCGGGCCGTCCTGGGCAGGGGAGCGCGTCGCGCCCGCTGAGCACTGGTCGTCGTCCGGCGGAGACCACGTCCCGCTGGTTGTCCTCGGCAGGAGCCGCGGTCAGGCGGTCGCTGCAGCCGGAGCGCTCATGCCGGCCGCGGTCGCGCCGGGCAGGCTGAGCCCGATCGCGTGCGCGAGCGTCACACCGAGGTCGGCCCATGACCCCTCGACGGTGCTCGCCGGCAGTCCCGGCCCGCAGGCGAGCACGACGGCGACGGCCGACGGGTCGCTGACCGTGCATGGGCCTGCGTAGTAGGGGTCGTCCCCCTCCACCAGCGAGCGATGCGTGGCGGAGAGCCCGAAGACTGTCCCGCGGTCTCCTTCGAGCACCGCGATCACATCGGTCTGATCGCTGGCTCCCACGCCGTCGTCCACCTGCCGCAGCGACAGCCGGCCATGCGCGCTGACCTCGCTGAGAGTGCTGAGCGCGCGGAGGGCGTCAGTGCGGGCCGCGGCACCCGCCTCGCGCCGTACATGCACCACCCCGCGGGGGCCGTCCGGCCAGACCAGCGCATCGACGTCCTCCAGGCGGTTCCCCTCGGCGCGGAGCAGGCCATGCGCCGCCAGCGTCGTGTTGGGATGGGCCAGGAGGGTGGTGGGGATCAGCGGCCGCCCCGGCACCAGGAGCACCCGATCCTCGGCAACGGGCGCGAAGGCGGTGAGGATCTGCTCGAGGACGTCGGCGGTGTCCAGCAGGGCACGCTGCGCCTGTGCCGTCCCGGGACCGAGGGTGCGGCGCGTGATCGCGAGCCCGGTCAGTCGTGCGGCGAGCAGATCGATGTGTCCGCGCTCGAGCGCCTCGGCGGCGATCTCGGCGACAAGATCGTCGGGAGGGACCTGGGAGAGCTGGACCCCGGCCTCGCGGCGGAGGGCGAGATGCTCCGCAACCATCCGCGACGAGCTGGTGGCCACCGCCATCTCCCAGCGAGTGCGATAGCGGTGCAGGTCCTCGACCAGGGGAAGGCAGAGATCGATCTCGGCGCCAGCGGTCGCGGGCCACTGCAGCGCCGCCGTCACCAGCCCTGCCGCATGCGCCTGCGTGAACAGGGTGGGCGCCGCCATCGAGCTCGCATACCAGGCGGAGCGGCTCTCGGGACGGTCCAGGGCGAAGGGCTCCGCGGTGGCGACCCCGGTGTGGGCGACGGATGCCCCCGTGATCAGGCTCGCGAGCGCCGGTGCGGGCTCGGAGGGTCCCCCCGGGCGGATCCGCAGCTCCGTCATCCCGGTGAGCACGGTCCGTGACAGCACTGGGAACCGGCTGTCGCCGTCAACGGGCGCGGCGGCGTCGCGGAGCATCTCGAGGTCGTTCTCATCGAGCCCGTCGACGGCGAGCAGCAGGGTGCGAGAGCGGCTCATGGGACACCTCCTCAGGTCCTCGACAGCAGTCCAGGAACCATAGGAGGGTCCTCTGGCCACGACACGAGGGCCCGGTGAGCACCGGGCCACCGCAAGATGAACAGCGTGTGCGAAGGCTCAGTCGCAGGTGACGTAGGTGAGATCGTCCCCGGCGAACAGCGGGGAATCCTGGTCCAGGAGGTCGTCGAGCGGGATGTGGGGAGAGGCGAGGACCTCCTCCTTGGTGGCCTTCTGCACCGCGCGGTGCAACTCGTCGTCGGCGAGCGCCGGGACCAGCAGTCCCTCCTGCTCGGCGATCCCGCAGCCATCGAGGCCGTGGATGGTCAGGCGGATCGCGGCATCGGCGACGCTGCCGTCCTCGGCGATCTGGGCGACGATCCCGAGGCGGTAGGCGAACAGCCCGACGGCCCGGGTCGCGGTGTCGATGGCGGTCCAGGCGATGGTGGCTCCGAGGGCGAGGGCTGGGCCCTCCTCATGCTCGGTGCGGTGCCAGCCGGCGGCGAGCGCGGGGCGGCCGACGGTGCGGAACGGCTCGGCGAGCGCGATCGCATAGAAGAGACGGTTCCCGTCGTCCCAGGCCGTGCGCAGCCCGTCCCGCCAGAACTCGGGGGAGTTCTTCGCGATGTGGTCGTGCGCGGCCTCGTCGTCCAGGCCGCGCAGGTCCTCGGGCGCGAGATAGGCGGCGCTCACGAAAGTGGTGAGGAGGTCGCGAGCCGAGTCGAGGACGCTGTCGTCGGCGCTGAGATCGGCCCAGCCGTCCAGCTCCTCGGCCGCGCCCTGGATGCTCAGGCCACGCAGCTCCTGGGCGGAGCGCGCGTTCCATACGGCGGGGTCGAGCGAGGCGAGCGGGTCGCGGGCGATATCGGTGGAGGTGGGGACCGGCCGAGGGCCGCCGCAGCCGGTGGTCAGCAGGAGGGCGCCGGGGACGGTGAGCAGCGCGGCCAGAGAGCGTCGCCGCATGACCGGGGCCTCCTGGGCCTCCCGGGCCGTCATCTCAGCTCGGGGTCCGCGGGGTCGGCCCGGCCGCTGTCCGCATCGAGCCGCCGCCGGATGGTCGCCGCGGTCTCGCGATCGTGCCGGACCGCCTTGTCGACCAGCGGCTTGGTGCTGGTCTCGGGCTCCTCCGGCTGGACCACCAGCCAGACGACGACACCGAGAGTGAGCAGCAGGCAGAGGGCGATCAGGATCAGCAGCAGCGGCCACGAGAAGGGGACAGGGTCCCAGAAGGGGTCGCCGCCGAAGGCGATGACGCTCCCGGCGACGATGCTCACGAATGCCCCCTCGGATGCGATGCACGGGTCACGGGCGGGTGCCCCGGACCGCTGAGATCACTGCCAGCATAACGCCGCCCCGCTTTCTGACGTTATGCTGGAAATATTATGGCTGACGTTATTGTCGGGCGCTTCGCGCTCATCGACCTGATCGCGAAGGGCGGATCCGGGTCCGTCTGGCGTGCCTGGGACTCGAAGGCCCAGGAGCTCTGCGCTGCGAAGGTCCTGCGACAGCGCGACTCCGCGGACCTGATGCGCTTCGTGCGCGAGAAGGGCGTCAGCTTCGATCACCCGCACCTGCTCACCCCCTACGGCTGGGGCGCGGAGGACGAGCACGTGGTGATCGCGATGCCGCTGATCTCCGGGGGAACGCTCGAGTCCGTCGTGAAGAAGAAGGGCAAGCTCGGCGAACCCGCCGTGGTGGTGATCCTCGACCAGCTGCTGGACGGCCTTGCGCATGTGCACGCCGAGGGCTGGATCCACCGCGACGTGAAGCCCGCGAACATCATGTTCGAGGCGCGCGGACGTGCTCACCCCGCCTCCCGGCTCGCCGACTTCGGCATCGCGGTCCACGAGACCGACGTGCGCTTCACCCATGTGGGCATGGTCAACGGCACCCCCGGCTACATGGCGCCGGAGCTGTTCTCGATGGCGGAGCCGGCACCCTCCCATGACCTCTACGCCGCCGGGGTCGTCGCACTGGTCGCGCTCAATGGGTCGATCAAACTGCATGACGGCGCCTTCCGCCCCGATGAGCTGACCCAGCACCTGCGGGGCGTCACCCCGAAGCTCTCGGCCGTGATCCGTCGCCTGGTCGCTGCGCAGCCCGAGGATCGCTACCAGGACGCCGAGTCTGTGCGCCGCGATCTGCCGCGCGTCCCGCAGGGCTATCCGCTGGCGCATGCCGACGGCGCGCCGCTCGAGTTCATCGACACCCTGGACCCGATGCCGGAGAACGCCCCCGGCGCCGCGCGTCCCGAACGCCCAGCACCTCAGGTCGCTCCGTCCTCGCTCGAGGCGATCCGTGCCGGGCAGGTGCAGCAGGGCTTCAGCTCAGGCTCCCCCTCCCCGCAGACCGGCCCGCAGTGGGCGCAGCAGACCCCGCCGGGCACCCCGCCGCAGCAGGCGGGCAGATTCAATCCCCAGGGCTTCACCGCCACTCAGACCTCCACCGGGTTCACCGGCCAGAACGGGGCGCGCAACCGTGGCACCTTGATCGCGGTGGCGCTCGGGGCGGGGGCCGCGCTGGTGCTAGGCGTGATCGTCGCGGCTGTGCTGCTCATGGTCTTCAACGACAGCCCCGCCTCCGCATTCGGGGGGACGGCTGGTCCCGTCAGCAGCATCGATGCCTCCTTCGCCGAGGTCGAGCCGGGGCAGGAGTGCGTCGCCGAGGACGAGGGCATCATCGCGCTCACCGCCGACGGTGACTACCTCTCCTGCACCCTCGCCGCCGACGGCGAGGGCTACTCCTTCTCCTGAGACGCGCTCGCTGGTGCTGACGCCACCTCGCGAGTGCGCCGGAGTGCCTCTCGAGTACCCCGCGCGCGAAGGCTCGCTGGTGCTGACGCCTCCTCTGGAGTGCCTCTCGTCTTCCTCTCGTGTTCCTCGCGCGCGATCCCCTCTGAACTGTCGCTTGGCCGGTCCTTGTGCGACAGCTGAGAGGGGATGGCGGCCCGTGGGTGCCACGTAGATCGCCACGTAGGCCGCAGTGCAGGCTGAGGCTCAGGCCGCGACGGTCTTCAGCGGGCGGCGACCTTCAGCTCGCGACCGCTCTCAGCGGGCGGCGACGGCGATGGTGTCCAGCGACTGCAGCAGCGCCCCGCGCCGAGGATCCATCAGCAGGTCGATCCGCAGCGAGGGTGCGCCGTCGCCCCGGCCGGGCACCGTCCAGCGCAGCTGGGCACGGCTGAGCACCTGGGCGTCCTGGACGCGGAGCTGCTCGAGCCTCCCCATCTCGACCCCGGAGGCTGTGAGCGCGGCGCTGAAGCGGCGTCGGCGTTCCTCGCGGGGAACGTCGAGGTCCATGTTGTCCGCGAACCAGGCCTCGGCCACGGTGTCATCGTCCGTGCACAGCCACCGCAGCGCCGCGTCGGCCGCCTCGAGGGTGCGGGCGGCGGCCTGCACCGGGCGCCGGGCCAGCAGCCTGGGGACCTCCTGCTGGAGGAGGCGCAGCGTCTGCATCGACAGGGGAGTCGCCGGGGCGTACTTCGAGTTCGCCAGCGCCACCACCCCCACCCCGGAGTCACGGTGCCAGACCATGAAGGAGCCGTACCCGGGGTAGCCGCCCGAATGGGATATGACCTGCCCGAGGTCCGGGAAGTCCTCGACCACCAGGCCGAATCCGTAACCGCGCACCCGGTCGAAGCCGGGCGAGAGGGCGGCAGAGGCGGCAGGGCCGGCGGCGCCGGTACTCGTGGGGGTGGCGGCGGTGCCGGGTGCGGCGGCAGTGCCGGTGACGGCGGGCGTGACAGCGGAGGTGCCGCGGACGGCGGGATGTGCCGGGAGCGCCTGGTGGCGGTACAGCTGCTGCATCTCGCGCCGGGAGGCGGTGGCCAGCGGGCCGGTCGAGCGCTGCGCGGCGTCGGGGGCGTCAGCCGCGGCGAGGAAGCGCACCCAGGCGGCCACGTCATCCACAGTGGAGAACAGCCCGGCCATCGCTCCGTACACGCCGGGGGAGTCCAGCGGCACGGGCTCGAAGCGGCTGGCGTCGGTGCGATCGGCCAGGCGGTGCCCGGTGGCCAGCTGCGCGGTGTCGATCTCGGCTTCCGACCAGCCGGTGGCGCCCAGGCGGAGCGGCTCGAGGAAGCGGCGCCGGATCTCGTGGGTGTAGTCGCTGCCGGTGATCTCGTCGATCACCCTGCCGAGCAGCGCGTACCCGGTGTTGGAGTACTCGAAGCCGGTGCTGGGACGGTGCACGTGTCCGAGCCCGCCCCGCAGCATGGCCGCGAACTCCTCCCGGGTCATCGCCTCCTGGCGGTCACCCCAGGGATTGTCGGTCACCAGCCCAGCGCTCATGGTGAGCAGCTCGCGCAGGGTGGGTTCGCGGTCGTCGGCAGCGAGGTCGAAGGCTCCGGCGGCTTCGGGGACATAGGCGGAGACGGGATCCTCCAGGCGCAGCCGGCCCTCGTCCCGCAGGGCGAGGATGGTCGCGGCGGTGAAGGACTTCGTCATCGAGGCGATGCGGGAGACGGTCCCTCGTTCCATCGGCCCGGAGCCGGCGGCCTGCACGCCGCCGGTGAGCTCCCGCGCTCCGGCGGCGCCGTGGGCGAGCACCGCCTGCTGGTGGCCGTGGCCGCCGATGATCGCCCAGGTCACTCCCGCAGTGCGGTGCTGGATGACGGCATCGTCGAACAGCGCGGCGACGGCGGTGGTCACGGAATCGGGCAGAGCAGGGGCGCTGTGGCTGGTCTCAAGCATGGCTCTCACTCTAAAGGCTGGGGAGGGGTCTCTTCGGCGCCCGTGCAGCTACTTCCGGCGCCCGTGTAGAAGCTGTGGATCACTGCGGCGACCTCCTCGCCGAGCACCTCGGCCAGAGGCGCGGGATCGGTGCGCGAGGGATCGAAGGGGGCTCGAGGGGAAGGCGCTGCCGCTGCACCGACGGCATCCGCGCTGACGGCATCGGGTGCGCCATCCGAGGGCTCCGCACCTGCGGGCGAACCCGTCTGGCCGGCGGCGTTCGTCCCCTCGGACGGGCCCGGCGTCCCTGCAGCGCCCGTCGGTTCCCCGCCGCTCGCCGTGGGCACCAGGTCCTCGAGGGTGAGCCCGCGCAGGGTCAGCAGCAGCACCGGGTGCTCGTCGACCGCCTCGACCAGCACGTACAGCAGCGCGGCCACGTGCCGGCAGGGCCCGGGCCAGTCCAGGCACGAGCAGTCATGGGAGAGCTCGGCGGCACTCCGCGGGAGCAACGACACCTCGGACCGCGCCAGCTCTGCCTCGACCTCCTGCGGGTAGCTCCCGCCGGCCATCCGGGCCGGGAGCTCGGGACGAGTCCTTGCGACCTGCAGGAACGCCTGTCGGTCACCCTCCCGGAAGGCGGGCAGCTCGAGGCGTGCCTGGTACAGCTCGCCGTCGGCGTCCAGGACGTCGCCGCGAGCGACCCCCACGGCGACATCCAGCCACTGCACCCTTCCGGCGCGGGCGTCGGCCTTGCCCCGGCCCACCCTCGCAGCACCCAGCAGATCCTCCGCCCCCTGGCGCAGGGCGACGGCATGCCAGCCCTTGCCGATGGGGCCACGGCGCGAGATCAGCTCGATGCTCACAGCCCGTCCTCTTCGTCCTCGAGGGAGAGCAGGTCGAACAGGCGATCGTTGTCGAGGGAGGCCAGCCAGTCCTCGCCGGGGCCGACGGTCAGCTCCGCGAGCGACTGCTTGTCCTGGAGCACGGTGTCGATCTTCTCCTCGACGGTCCCGGCGCTGACCAGCTTGCTCACCGTCACGTCCCGGCGCTGGCCGATGCGGAAGGCACGGTCGGTGGCCTGGTTCTCCACGGCGGGGTTCCACCAGCGATCCAGGTGCACCACGTGGTTCGCGGCGGTGAGGGTCAGGCCGGTGCCGCCGGCGCGGAGGCTCAGCAGCATCAGCCCGGGCCGGTCGCGGTGCTCCTGGAACTCGGCGACCATCTGATCCCGATCCCGCTTGGAGACCCCGCCATGCAGGAAGGGCGCCGACGACACCCCCAGCTCCGCGAACTTCTCCTCCCAATACGGCACCAGCAGGTGCCCGAAGGTCGTGAACTGGGTGAACAGCAGCACCTTCTCGCCCTTCTCGAAGGCGGCGCCCAGCAGGTCGTCCACCAGCTCGAGCTTGCCCGAGCGATGCTCGCCGTCGCGCACCAGCGGGGACCCGTCGCCCAGGTAGTGGGTGGGGTGGTTGCACACCTGCTTGAGACGGGTGATGGCGGAGACCACCAGGGTGCGGCGGTTCTTCTCCTCGGCGCCGTCGATCTGGACCATCAGGTCCTGCACGATCGCCTCGTACAGCCCGGCCTGCTCCGGGGTCAGGTTCACCACCCGCGTCAGCTCGATCTTCTCCGGCAGGTCCTTGATGATCGAGCGGTCCGTCTTCAGCCGTCGCTGGATGAACGGGGAGGTGACGAGCTTGAGGCGGCTGATCGCGGCACCGTCCCCCTCCTCCTCGATCGGGGTCGCTATCCGATCCTGGAAACTCTTCGCGCTCCCCAGCAGCCCGGGATTCACGACCTCCATCAGGGAGTGGAGGTCCGCCAGCCGGTTCTCGACCGGGGTGCCGGTCAGGGCCAGCCGGTGCGGGGCCTGCAGCGAGCGAGCGGCCCGGGTGACCTGGGTGGCGGGGGTCTTGACGTGCTGGGCCTCATCGAACACCAGGCGATGCCAGGGCACGGCGGAGAGCACCCGCAGGTCGCGGGCGAGCAGCGAATAGGTGGTGACCACCAGGTCGAGGTCCGCGGCACCCTTCACGAACGCCTCGTCCCGCAGTCGGTCACCGCCGTGATGGACGTGCACCTTCAGCTGCGGGGCGAAGGTCGCGGCCTCGCGCTGCCAGGCCCCCACCACGGACATCGGGCACACCAACAGGGTGGGACCCACGGGCTGAGGGCCCGCTATGTGGGGGCCCGCTGGGTGCAGGACTCCAGGATGAAGGGCTGCAGGCTGGGGGATTGCAGGCTGGGTGCCTGAGGCCTGCGGGGGGACCTGACCGGGCAGCCCTTCCCGTTCCCGGCACAGCAGCGCGAGCACCTGCATCGTCTTGCCGAGCCCCATGTCGTCGGCGAGGATCCCGCCGAGGCCCTGCTGGTCCAGGGCCCACAGCCAGTTCAGCCCGTCGAGCTGATAGAGCCGCAGCGTGGCCCGCAGCGAGCGCGGCTGTGGATAGTGCGGCGCGCCGCCACCGCCCGGCATCAGCCGTGCCAGGCCGTGGCTGCCCCCTGAGACGAGTGCGGAGACCCCGAAGTCGACGTCCGCCGCATCGGGGGAGAGGATCAGGGAGAACATCTCCAGCCAGGGGGCGCGGCCCACGACCTCTGCCGGGACCGGAGCGGGTGGCAGCGGGGCGGCGACGTGGCCACCGCGGACCGGTGGGGGGACCACCTGCTTCCGCTTCTCGCGGGTGCGGCCCGCGAAGGTGTCGAGGAACTTCTCCGCGGCGCGCAGGGTGGTCGCATCCAGGCGCACCCATTGGCCGCGCAGCTGCACGAGCTCGGACTGCGCCTCCCGGATCTGCTCCATCTCCATCTCGGTCAGCTCGGTCTCTCCCACGGCGACCCGCCAGCGGAAGGAGACCATCGCTCCGAGCCCCACTCCGGAGCCCTTGCGCTCGCCAGGCTCCTCCTCGACCTCCTGCGGGCGCAGCGTCGTCTTCTGCTTCGTCCAGTCGCGGGGCAGCAGCACCGTCACCCCGGCCTCCTCGAGGGAGGGGGTGTCACCGGAGAGGAACTCCGAGGCCTCGGCGGTGGTCAGCAGCCAGTCCACGCCGGTGTCATCCACGGCGGCGCCGCGCACGGTGGGGGCCAGTCGCATCACCGCGGCGGAGGCTTCGGCGGCGCCTGCGGTGCTCAGATCGCCCACCGCACGCAGATCGGCGACCGGATGCACGGTCCCGTCGGGCTCCCGCAGGCAGGTCTGCAGCGGCCAGGCGGTGCCCAGGGGCGGCTCGAACAGCCGTACCACCAGTTCGCTGTCCCCGGAGCTGAGCTTCACTCCCGGGCGGCCGGAGTCCACGAGGGTGTCGAAGGCGGCGGTGATCCGGCGCTGGGTGGGCAGGTCTGCACGCAGCTCGCCCTCGTCGGCCAGCGCCCACAGCACTCCGTGCTTGTCTGCGGCCGGGGGCGGGACGCGGCGCAGGTGTGCGGCGAAGGCATGCCGTGCGTGCCCGTCGACCAGGGCGTGCAGCATCCGGGGCGCATCGCGGTCGGGGGCGCGCCACTGCATCACCGGGCGTCCGTAGCGTTCCTCGGCCCGTGCCCGCAGATGGCGCTGCTCCACCAGGGCCTGGGCGCGAATGTCCAGCACGATCGCGGCCACCAGATCGGGCATCGCGATCAGCTCGTCCGCGAGCCGGGCGGCAGCGCCATCGCTGATCAGGGACGCGAGGTGGTCGGTGAAATCCTCCCCGAACCGCTCTTCGAGCAGCGTGGACGCCCCGCCCACCAGCGCGGTCAGCGCCGCACCGTCGAGTGCCAGGGCGGGCACCCGGCGGTCGCCGTCGCGGCCGGGGATCCGCACCCGGTGGCGCAGCAGGTCGGGGGCGTCGGCCAGGGCCTCGGCGATCACCGGCGGGGCATCGCTGCGCAGGGCGGAGAGATCCTCGAGCGCGCGCGATCGGCCCGGCCCGGTCTGCTCTCGCACCCACAGCGCAGGGCCCAGGTCGTCATCGACGACGAGGTGCAGGCGGCGAACAGGCATGACCTCAGACTATGCGGCGGGGCGGACAGTCGCCGGGCCGGGCGCCCGACTGTGGACGAACGCTCAGAGCCCGTCGATGATCAGCGCCGTCGCGTCGAGCCAGGCTTCCTTCGTCTTGGCGGAGACCCGGGGCCAGTCCAGATGGGAGCCGTCCACGAACTGCTGCTCATAGGGCACCTCGGTGACCGCGCGGGTATGGGCGCCGAAGTGGGCGAGCAGGCGGCTGCGCAGAGTCGGATCGAACTTCCCCTTGGAGGAGTGGGACAGGATCGTGACCGCATGGTCGACCTGCTCCGCGAGGCCGGTCGCCCGCAGCTCATCGATCATCCAGGCCGCGGCGTTGAAGGTGTCCTCGCGCACGGTCGAGACGATGACCAGCTGGTCTGCGCTCTTGACCGCGGCGAGCCAGTTCGAGGCGCGCACGTTGTTGCCGGTGTCGATGACCTTGATCCGGTAGAACCGGGAGAGGGCGTCGTTGAGGTCGGCGAAGGCGGTCTCGTCGATCGAGGCGGCCGAGCCCGGATCCTCGTCGGAGGCGAGGATGTCGAACCGCATCTCGCCCTGGGGACGCACATACGGATCGAGGTCCGCATTGCTCGCCGCGGGGGCGCGCAGGGTCTCGATGTCGTGGAGCAGATCCACAGCGGTGCGGTGGTGGTCCGTGGGGATGCCCCGCCAGCCCAAGGTGCCGCGGGTCTCGTTGTTGTCCCAGGCCAGCACGTTTCCGCCACGAGTCACGCCGAGGGTCGCCGCGACCATCAGTGACGCGGTGGTCTTGTGGGCGCCGCCCTTGAGGTTCACCACCGCGATGTTCCGCGGGCCCTCGAGCGGCCGACGGATCCGCTCCAGACGCTCGGTCTCCATCCGCTCACGACGGTTCGGCCGCGGGGAGATCACACCGCCGGTGAGACGGGTGATGAAGCCCGGCACCCCGCGGGTGGCCTTGACCTTCTCGCGCTTGGAGGTCGAGGACTGCAGGTCCTGGAGTGTGGGCCGGTGGGCGTCCTTCTCCGGAACGGTCCGGGCTGGCAGCGGACGCTTCCGAGCCGTCTCCTGCGCGGTCCGCGACGCGGGACGAGAGGACGGTGCCGGTGACGCCGACGATGCGGACGATGCGGACGCCGCCGAAGGAGCCGACGGGGCTGACAGAGCCGACCGGGCAGACGGTGCAGACATCGCCGACGGGGCAGACGGTGCAGACATCGCCGACGGGGCCGATGAAGCAGACATCGCCGACGGGGCCGACGGGGCCGATAGGGCTGACGGCGCAGACGCGGCAGAGGACGCCGAGACGGCAGAGGTGGCCGACGGGCCGGAACCGGCTGAGGCGGCGAGCGATGCCGAGGTGCCGGATACGGCGGAGACGCCCGACGGGCCCGAACCGCCCCGGGCAGCGGGCAGCGTCGACGGAGGCATCGCGGCAGCCCGACGGCGGCGGGCCCCGTGCGGGCGCACCGTGGGCAGCTCCCCGGTCGCCGGCGAGCCGATCGCGGCATGCTCACCGGTAGCTGGCGAGCCGATCGCCGCATGCTCACCGGTGACCGGACCGCGGAGCGCCGCCTGGTCGATGCTGCTGAGGTCCGCGGTGTCATCGGTGGGTGGGGCGATCAGCGGATCGTCGATCCCGGGGCCGTACAGCGGGCGGTCGTCCGCCTCGCGGCCGGTGATCCGTCCCGTCGGCTCCACCAGCAGGTGGTGACGAACATGCGGCTCGACGATCACCACGGCGATGTCCTGCCCGGTCGCCTTCGCGGAGGTGATGAAGGCCTGCTTCACCCGGTCCCGGATCTCCGGCAGGTCAGCGCCGGAGACCTCGACGGTCTCGTCGGCGAGGTGCACGGTGGCAGTCGTATCGGAGGTGATCCGCGCCTGCGCGATCATCTGGGTTCCTTCCGCGTACTGAGCGCCGCCGCGTCCGAGGACGGGCGGCTTGGTTCGGGACCACTCTACGGGCGCACGGCCGGGTGCTCCCCCTGTTGCTCACCTACAGTGGCGGCGTGCACACCACATTGCTCAGCGATCCCGCGATCCCCGGGATGGATGAGGACGCCGGCGGGGTGCTCGGCGAGGTCGCGGTGCTGCTCGACGGAGCCGGAGTGCCGCGGCGCTTCCGAGCCGGTTGCAGCCATTCGGTCAGCTGGTTCTCCCATGCCCTGGCCGCGCGTCTGCTCGGGCACGCCCAGGATCCGACGGTTCCGCTCCGGACCGCGCTGGCCCGCGCGATCGAGGACGTGGGCGCGCTGCACCAGGCCACCTGTGACCTCGATCGTGGCGGACCCTCGGCGACCGTGGTCGCAGTGCGACGCACCGAGGAGCGGCTGGAGCATCTGGTGCTCTGTGACTCCTCGTTGCTGCTGCACGGCCCCGGCGGCGACGTCATGCGGGTGACGGACACCAGGGTCGAAGAGGTGGTGCGCTCCGAACGGACCGCCGACGCGATCGAAGCGCGACGCAACAGGCCGGGCGGCTTCTGGGTGGCTCGGCATGAGCCCGAGGCGGCCGACGAGGCGATCGAGGGAAGCAGCCCGCTCGCACAGTGGCAGAGGGCGCATCTGGTCTCGGACGGAGTCACCCGTGCCGTGGACCTGCTGGGGCTGCACAACGACGCCTCGCTCGCCGCCTCTCTGGCGAAGGACCCGCAGGCGCTGCTGCGCCAGCTGCGCGCCGCAGAAGCGGGGCTGGCCCCGGCTCGCCGTCCCCGGAAGCTGCACGATGATGCGACCGTCCTCACACTTTGCCTGACCGGCCCGTGAGGACGCTCCTGAAGCTGGGAACTCCCCGGGTGTCGACCATCCGTTCAGGCCTCGGGCGCGTGGTCTGCAGCACTTCGTGAGGTGGCGGGGAACCGTCCTCCAGCCTGGCGATTTGCCCGGTTCATGACGCGCCCTTGAAGCGCGGGACACCGAGGAATACCTTTGCCGAACCTGCATGTCACCTGCAAGAACACTCAGTGCTGCCGCGTTTGCAGAGGCCGCTTGAAGGCCTATGCTCAGGAGCACGACGGGAACGCCAGGAAGGGCTCCCGCTCGGCGGCCAGGGGGTGGCGCCCATCCCCGATTCGGCTGATACTCTTCCGAGAGTCGGAAGACGTTGAAAATTTTATAGATGTGCCGTTCCTCAAGACCCCCCTCATGGGGAGCGGCCAGACGGGCATCAATGCCAGGTTCCCCCACCTATGGCAGCCCGTCCGCCTGTTCGCCCGCACCCACCCCTGACGGACGACAGGCCTGACGAGCGGTCCGCGAGCCCCCGACATTGTCGGTTGAGTGCTCCGGGCCGCTCGTCGCTTTTTGCGTCAGACCCAGCCTGTGCCGCAGATGCCCTTCTCATATCCTGCCCAGCGCCCAGTCTGCTGTGGAGCTCGCCGCGGATCTCGTGTCGCGCTCACCGCGGATCCCGGTCGCGTCCGAGCCACAATCGGTGCAGGTGTGGCTCGGACGCGACCGAAATCGTCAGGCGACTGCTCAGGCTGCGCCTGGTGGCTGCGCTCCTGTCGCTCGCGAGCTCGCAATGCGTCGCTCAGGCTGCGCCTGTTGGCTGGCTCCTGTCGCTCGCGAGCTCGCAATGCGTCGCTCAGGCTGCGCCTGTTGGCTGG
>NZ_JBQDLF010000009.1:61842-68113 GCF_052095815.1 Brachybacterium sp.
CTCCTATCGCTCGCAAGCTCGCAATACGTCGCTCAGCCGAGGATCGCGACGTCGCTGCCCGGATCGAGCCGGTAGCCGGCTCCGCGGACCGTCGAGATCAGGCGACGGTAGCGGCCGAGCTTGGTGCGCACCCGACGTACATGCACGTCGACCGTGCGCTCGCCGGTCTCCTCGGGGGCATCGACCCAGACCGTCTCCATGAGCTCCGTGCGGGAGATGGTGCGGCGGGCGTTCTGCGCGAGCTGGGCCAGCAGCTCGAACTCCTTGTACGTGAAGTCCACGTCGTGGCCGTCGATCCGCACCCGGCGCCCGAACAGGTCGATCACCAGGCTGTCCTCCGGCGCGGCCGAGGGGCTCGACGGGCTGACCGCGGTGGCCTGCAGGGTGCGCCGACGCACCGCCTCGGCATCCCGGCGGGCGGGAGCGTTCGGCGAGACGATGCCCGTGCGGCGCGGACGCAGCGGGCTGACCGCGGCGACCCCCTGGCTGCGGGGCGGCAGCGCGCGGGAGCCCGTACGGCCCGCAGCGGCGAAGGAGTTCGGGCTGTTCACCGCGACGGTGGTGCGACCGTCGCGGGCTGCGACCAGGCGCTGAGCCCGGGTGCGCAGCTCATCGGCGATCAGGGCGGTCTCGACGTCGCCGGTGCCTGCGGGCAGGGTGACGGACACGGTGATGGTGACCGCATCCTCCGCGGCCCTGGGGCGCGGGGCGGTGCCACCGACCCGGTACAGGGGGCGCGGGGCGGCGAAGCGGAGGTCGGTGTGGTGAGTGGGGCGATCCAGGGTGATGGTCATGATGCGAGTTCTCCGAGGTGCGGCGCGGTGAGCGCGGCGGCTGGTGGACCCGGGATCCCTGGAGATCGACGCCCTCAGGCGGATCGTTCAGGGGGTGTGCTCCCGGTAGCACCTGGAGCCCGCGCCTTCCGGCCGGCTCCTGTCAGCCGACCCTGGAGGTGTCTTGAGCTCTAGAGGCTCGGCTGACGATGCATCATCGGCATCATCATCATGAACATCATCGAGCGCATCGCGGAGCTGACCACCCGGTGGGTGGTCTCGCGGAATGCGGCGATCGAGGTCATAGGAGGAGCATGCCCCGCCCCACCCCGGAGAGCAAGAGGGTGTTCACAGTGTGGAACGGCGTCGCCGCGGGACGTCACACGGCGTCACCCGCCGTCACCTGCCGTCATGCGACGTCACCTGCCGCCACCGGTGGCCACGGAAGCGCGCGACGCGCGGGGGCGTCCGTGGGCAAACAGGCCCATAGTGGGAGAGGTGCTGCGCAGGCGTCCCCTGCATGCTCGGGCGCCGGAACGCCCCGACGCACTGCGCGCCCCCACCGGAGGGCGGGGGCGCGCAGATCGTGCGACGTGCTGCGGGGCGGTGAGGTCAGTCGACGACGCCGAAGAGGCGGTCTCCCGCATCGCCGAGGCCCGGCACGATGTAGCCCTTCTCGTCGAGCTTCTCATCGATGGCGGCGGTGACGATGGTGAGGTCGATCGAGGGATCGATCTGCTCCTCCATCGCCTTGAGCCCTTCGGGGGCGGCCAGCAGGGTCACGCAGGTGATGTCGCGGGCGCCGCGCTCGTGAAGGTACTCGCAGGTGGCGATGAGGGTATGGCCGGTGGCGAGCATCGGGTCCAGCACGAAGCACTGGCGCCCGGTGAGGTCGTCGGGCAGACGGTTCGCGTACGTGGTGACCTCGAGGGTCTCGTCGTTGCGCAGCATGCCGAGGAAGCCCACCTCGGCGGTGGGGAGCAGGCGGGTGAGGCCGTCGAGCATGCCGAGGCCGGCGCGCAGGATCGGCACCACCATCGGCTTGGGGTTGGTGAGCCGGGTGCCGGTCATCGTGGTCACCGGGGTCTCGATCTGCACCGGGGCGACGGCGACGTTCCGGGTCGCCTCATAGGCGAGCAGGGTCACCAGCTCATCGGCGAGCTGCCGGAACACGGAGGAGTGGGTGGCGCGATTGCGCAGCACCGACAGCTTGTGGGCGACGAGCGGATGGTCGATCTCGAGAACGCGCATGAGGCGAATCTACCGGAGCGCCGCGGCGCGCATGCGCGTTCCGCCCCCGCGAGAGGGGTGAGCCAGGCCTCCTCGTGACGAACTGGTGCGGAACCACGAGGTCGAGAACCCGGACGACGGCCAGCCCCCGGGAGCGCCGGGCAGGGATACTCGTCCCCATGACCCGACCCGAGCACCTCTACTACACCGCGGTCACCCTCGACGGATTCCTCGCCGATGAGCACGACGGACTCGACTGGCTGCTCTCCCAGCCCCTCGAGCAGGGGAGCCTGCTGGACTACGACACCTTCTACGCCCGGGTGGGCGCGCTGGTGATGGGGCGGAGCACTTATCAGTGGATCCTGGACCACCCCGCCGAGCAGTTCGCGGACACCGACGGCTGGCCGTACGACAAGCCGACCTTCGTCTTCTCCCATCGCGACCTCGAGCCCGCCGCGGAGACGGTCCGCATCGTCTCGGGCAGCCCGCAGTCACACCATGAGCGGATCGCGGCCGCCGCCGGGGACGGCGCCGTGTGGATCGTCGGGGGAGGTTCTCTGGCCGCCGAGTTCGCGCGGACCGGGCTGCTCGACGAGGTGCTGGTCTCGATCGCGCCGGTGACTCTCGGATCCGGGAAGCCGCTGCTGGACGGCGCGTTCGACCTGGAGCTGCTCGAGCACGGCACCAACGGAGCCTTCCTCGAGGCCCGCTACCGGGTGGTGGGCGAGCGTCCCTGAGGCGCGCGCGACAATGGACCCATGACCGATGACGAGCTGATGGGCCTAGCGATCGACGAGGCCCGAGCGGCCGCCGACCGCGAACCGGCCGACGTCCCGATCGGCGCCGTCGTCGTCGGCCCCGACGGCGAGGTGCTCGCCACCGCCGGCAACCGCCGCGAGGCCGACGAGGACCCCACCGCCCACGCCGAGATCCTCGCGCTGCGCCGCGCGGCAGAAGTGACCGGCCGCTGGAACCTCACCGGCTGCACGCTCGTGGTCACCCTCGAGCCGTGCACCATGTGCGCCGGGGCGATCGTGCTGGCCCGGACGCACCGAGTGGTGGTCGGCGCCATGGATCCCAAGGCGGGCGCGGCCGGGTCCCTCTATGACCTGGTGCGCGAGCCTCGGCTGAACCATCGGGTCGAGCTCACCACCGGGGTGCGCGGCCAGGAATGCGGGGACCTGCTGCGGGACTTCTTCCGGGCGCGGCGGAAGCGGGCCGCGGGAGGACAGCCTGATCCGATCGTCTGATCTGGAGGACCGGATCGCTTCCTGGTGACTTTCAGCTCCGCGACGTCGCCGTCGGTCGAGGCGGGCTGTTCGATCGTGCCACAGGAGCTCGGACGATCTGTCCAGCCTGTGGGCTTGGAATCTCGCCATTCGAACGCCGCTACTACACTGGCGCCGATATCGAGCAGGTCGAGGAGCAGTCATGAATGCACGCTTGCCGTCATCGGCCGTGGTCGCCGAGGACGTCTCGAAGGTCTTCTTCTCCGGGCAGGATCCGGTGTGGGCCCTCGAGGACTTCTCGCTGACCCTCGACCCGGGGTCCTTCACCTGCATCGTCGGCCCCTCCGGCTGCGGGAAGTCCACCTTCCTGCGGATCCTCGGCGGGCTCGAGGAGCGCACCGTGGGCACGGTGACGATGCCCGATGAAGGGCAGCGGATCCCTGCGGCGTTCGTGTTCCAGGAGCACGGCGTCTTCCCCTGGATGACGGTGCTGGACAACATCGGATTCGGCCTGCGGATGAGCGGGATCGGCAAGGCGGAGCGCACCGGCATCGCCCGCGACTGGCTCAGCAGGGTGCGGCTGGACGACTTCGCCGACGCCTACCCCCACCAGCTCTCCGGTGGCATGCGCCAGCGCGTCGCGATCGCCAGGGCCTTCGCCACCGGCTCCCCGCTGCTGCTGATGGATGAGCCGCTCGGTGCGCTCGACGCCCAGACCCGCATGCTCATGCAGGAGGAGCTCATCGCCCTGTGGGAGCAGGAGCGCAAGACGGTCCTGATGGTCACGCATGACATCGATGAGGCGATCATCCTCTCCGACCGCGTGATCGTGATGTCCGGCCGTCCCGGCACCCTGCGCGAGGACATCACCGTCCCCTTCGATCGCCCCCGCTCCTTCGACATCGAGCGCAGCCCCGAGTTCAGCGAGCTGCGCTCCCGCATCTGGAACCTGCTGCGCGAGGATGCGCGCACCGCCGAGGAGACCGCATGAGCGCCACCGATACCCCTGTGCGCGGCGATCGAGAGCAGCGCACCCTGGTCGCCGCCACGGCGCAGCGCGCCCGCGAGCGCACCCTGGCCACCCGTGATCTGGTGCTGTCGATCATCACTCCGATCCTGCTGCTGGTGCTGTGGGAGCTCAGCGCGCGCGGCCAGGTCATCGACCCGCGCTTCTTCCCGCCGCCCACGCAGATCGTCACCGCCGGGTACGAGATGCTCCTCGACGGCGAGCTGTGGATGCACACCGCCCCCACCCTGATGCGACTGTTCGTGGGCGGTGGTCTCGGGGCGCTCGCCGGGATCGTGGTGGGCCTGCTGATGGGCTCTTCACGCGCGCTGAACGCCGCGCTCGGCCCGCTCTTCTCGGCCCTCTACCCGCTGCCGAAGATCGCGATCTTCCCGATCCTGCTGATGATCTTCGGCCCCACCGAGACGCCGAAGATCATCGCGGTCTTCATCACCACCTTCTTCATCATGCAGATCAACACCGTCTCCGGCGTGTGGGCGATCGACCGCAAGCTGCTCGAGGCGGGTGCCGCCTATGGCGCGCGGGGCTTCGACCGGTTCCGCTTCGTGGTCCTGCCCGGCGCGATGCCCTTCGTGTTCTCCGGGCTGAAGACCGCCACCGGCACCGCCGTGGTGGTGGTCACCGCGGTCGAGTTCACGGGCGCGACCACCACCGGGCTCGGCTACCTGATCTGGAACTCCTGGCAGCTGTTCATCCCCGAGAAGCTCTACGTGGGCCTGGTGGTCATCGGCGTCATCGGCGCGACCGTCACCACCGTGCTCAGTCGTTCCGAGAAGCTGCTGCTGCCCTGGCGCCGCGAGCGCTGAGCGGCACCCCACCCGAAGATCCCGCACACCCGAAGACCCCGCGCTTCCGAGGACCTCACCGGAAGAGCCACCCGAAGACCTCACCCGAAGACCCCTGCATAGGAGCACGTCATGCGTCGTCGTACCCTTCTCTCCCTCGCCTCCGCGACCGCCGTGGGAGGGGCCCTGGCCGCCTGCGGCTCCGCCGTCACCGGTGAGGATCCCGCTGCCGGCGGCGAGGCCGGCTCCGGCTCCGGCGCCGTGCGCGTGGGCCACCTGCCCTCGGCGCTGTTCGCCCCGCTGTACGTGGCTGACGCGATGGGCTACTTCGAGGAGGAGGGCATCACCCTCGAGCTCACCCCGCTGAAGTCCGGGCAGGACGGCATTCCGATGCTCTCGAACAACCAGCTCGACGTGATGGTCGCGGGCGTCAGCGCCGGCATGTTCAACGCGCTCGAGCAGGGACTCGCCTTCAAGGTCGTCGGCTCGATGGGCATCTCTCCGGGCGACCCCGAGAACTCGCCCACCGCTCTCGAGGTCCGCCAGGAGCTCATCGACGACGGCTCGGTCACCTCCGTCGCGGATCTCAAGGGTCGCACCATCGGCGTCGCCGGCGGCCCCGGCGCGACCGGCGGCTACCTGCTCGCGGCCATGCTCGAGGAGGGCGGCCTGACCCTGGCCGACGTGGAGATCTCCAACCTCTCCACCCCCGATCAGGAGCCCGCCATCACCAACGGCTCGATCGACGCGGCGACCCCCTCGGCGCCCTTCTCCACCTCGATGGAGGAGGCGGGCGTGGCCTCCCCGATCGCTGTCCCCAAGCAGGGCACCACCGGCACCGGCGTGATCTACTCGGAGACCTTCGTGGGCGCGGAGCTCGCCCAGGGCTTCTTCACCGCGCTGGCCAAGGGTGCCCAGGAGCTCTCGGAGGACGGCGTGCAGACCGATGAGGTCTACCAGATCCTCGCCGACACCCTCGGCCAGGAGATCGACGTGCTCAAGGCCTCGCCGATGTACACCTACCTGCCCGACCTCGCCCCGCAGCCCGAACAGCTCGAGGCGATGCAGGCGGCGTGGATCCAGGCGGAGCAGATCACCTACACCGAGCCGCTCGACGTGGCCGGGATCGTCGATGCGAGCTTTGCGGAGGGCGCGAGCGCCTGATCCCGACGCTGTCGACCGTTGCGCAGTGGGGGGGTTGGGGGGGTCGAAAGCCCACAGTGCCAC
>NZ_JBQDLF010000009.1:68123-118131 GCF_052095815.1 Brachybacterium sp.
GGGCGTTCTGGGCGCTCAGAACGCCCACTGCGCAACGGTCGGCTGTCTCGCCGGAAAGGACGAACCTCAGATCCAGCCCTGGCGGCGGGCGATCGCGACCGCCTCGTGCCGGTTCGCGGCCTGCAGCTTCGCCTGCGCGCTGGAGAGGTAGTTGCGCACGGTGCCCTCGGCCAGATGCGCGCGGCGGGCGATCTGCTCGATCGCCGCGCCATCTGCGGCGAACTCGAGCACGTCCGCCTCGCGCGGGGTGAGCGGCGAGTCGCCGGAGGAGATCGTCTCCGCCGCGAGCTCGGGGTCGATCACTCGGCGCCCGGCGGCGACCGAGCGCACCGCCCGGGCCAGCTGATCGGCCGAGGTGGTCTTCGGCAGGAATCCCAGCACGCCCTGGGCCAGGGCACGCTTCAGATAGCCGGGCCGGGCGTGCGAGGTGAGGATCAGGCAGCGCGTGGCGGGGGAGACCTCGCCGATCCGGCTGGCCAGCTCGAGGCCGTCACCGTCGGGCAGCTGCAGGTCCAGCACGGCGACATCCGGCTGCTCCGCCTGCGCCAGGCGCACACCGTCCGCGACCGTCGCCGCCTCTCCGCGCACGTCGAGGTCGTCCTCGAGGGAGAGCATCGTGGCGAGCGCTGAACGGATCAGGTTCTCGTCATCGACGAGGATCACGCGCAGCGCGGCGGCAGCGGGACCGGAGTGCGCAGACGTGGCAGCAGATGCAGCAGGGACGGGGTCGGGGATCATCGGGTGCCTCCTGCGGCATCGAAGCGGACGTCGAGGGTGAAGGTGCCGCGCTCGCGGTGGATGCTCAGCGCGGAGTCGGTGCCGAGGCGCTCACGCATCCCGGTCAGCCCGCTGCCCTCGTGGACGTCGTCGTCGCCCGGGGCGCCGTCGTTGACCAGCGTGACACCGCCGGAGGTGAGGGTGATCGTCACGACGGAAGGGTTCGCGTGGCGCAGGATGTTGGTGCCGCCCTCACGCAGCACCCAGGCGGCGGTGCCTGCGTGCGGTGCTGGGATGTCGTCCGCCTCGCCGTGGATCGTGACCTCAGCATGAGCTGAGCGCAGCAGCGAGGCGGTGCCGCGCAGCTCGGTGGCCAGATCCGCCTCACGGTAGCCGCGCACCAGGCCGCGGATCTCGGCCAGCGAGGTGCGGGCGATCTGGGCGACCTCGCGACTGTGCTCCACCGCGCGGGGATCCTCCCGCTCGGTGAGCTGCGCGACCAGCTCGGCCTTCACCGCGATCACGGACAGGTCCCGACCGGAGACGTCGTGCAGATCGCGGGCGAAGCGCAGGCGCTCCTCGGCGACGGCCAGCTGGGCCTGCGCCTGGCGGGCGTCATCGAGCTCGCGCACCATCGCCGCCAGCCACAGCGAGAGCCGAGTGGTGAGCACAGCCGCCACCATGAGGATTCCGGTGGGGAGGCTCGCCGGGAGGGAGCCCATCAGAAGCGCCGCCACCGCTGTGAACCCCAGGGTGAGGACGAGGCCGAACTCCCAACGCCACCGGATCGTCGCCGTGGTGACCAGCGCGGACAGCGAGAGGATCAACAAGCGGAGATCTCCGCCGCCGAGCAGCGTGGTCCCGGCGATCAGCGCCGACGGGGCTGCGGCGGCCACCAGCGACAGGTCGGAGGGGAGGGTCCCCACCTGACGGATGCCCCAGCGGTCCCGGGCGGTGGAGGCGTCGGCGGCGGCCCATGCCTCCATGGCGCGCCAGGCGGACCAGGCGGCGAGCGCGATCTGCCCGCACAGCGCCGCGGCGCTCAGCGGGGCGGCGGCGAAGGCGGCTGGGATCCGCAGGTCCAGGAACAGGGCGATACCCAGCGGGAGCAGCACCACCACCCCGACGACGGTCCAGGCCGTGTAGGCGTAGAACACGCTCCACTGGCGGCCGACGGTCGACTCCATGTCATTCCTCTCGCGGCCACCTTTCAGAAGGGCGGCCAGGTCGGGAGCCTATCGGCTCGAATCCGCTCAGACGATCGTGGCGAGGAACAGGCTGCCGAAGAGGCCGAACGCGATGCCCCAGGCGATGATCGAGATGCCCATCCACAGGTAGACCTTTCCGCGGGTGGCGCCGAGGGCCACCAGGGTCGGTCCCGTGATCTGGGAGGCGACCAGCAGCGGTCCCAGCAGGCTGACTCCCGGAACTCCGTACTTGTCCAGCGCGGCGGCGATCTTCGTGCGGAACCGCGAGGGCTTCACCCCGCGCTCCGCCTCGGCGCCGGGCCCCGCCTCGACACTGGGCGCCGCCTGGATCCCACCCCTGCGGCGGCTCCTGCCGTCGGTGACAGCGTCGCGGGCCCTGCCGGACAGGGCGATCACAGCGAAGGTGGAGATCAGGTTCCCGGCCACGGCGGCGGGGATCGCGATCGCCGGAGGGATGCCGAGCGCGGCGCCGAGGAAGCTGCCGAAGTAGCTCTCGATGAACGGGATCGCGCCGGCGGGCACGAGGGCGAGCACCTGCTGCCATGGCTCGAGGCCGGAGACGAGGGTGTGGAGCTGGGAGAGGAGGTCCTGGAACAAGAGATGTCCTTGTCTGGTGTCGCAGTGGCGGCGTGGTGTGGTGGGGGAGAGGTGCAGTGGGGAGGAGCGGGCTCAGCCGCGCGGTTCCCAGCGGAAGTGCTCGCGCACGATCAGGGCGCCGACGAGGGTCCAGCCGAGCAGGATCCCGGTCTGTCCGGCCATGAGCATCCACGCATCGGGGCCGGCGAGAGCGGCTCCGTCGGCGTCGATGCCCAGCCAGCCCAGCCGCACCAGCGCGGTGATGGGGGCGGAGGGGAGGAAGGTGATCAGCCGGGCCACCCAGTCGGGCAGGAGCTCGACGGGCAGGATGCCGCCGGCACCGATCATCAGGACCGCCATCGCGGGCAGCGAGGTGATCTGCGCGGATTCGACGGTGCGGGTGATGTTCGCGGTGACCAGGGCCAGCGGGACCAGCATGAGTGCGCCGAGACCCAGGCCGAGGACGAGCACCAGAGGGTTCTGGGGGAGCGGGAGATCCAGCAGCGGGATCGCGAGCGCCGTGGTGAGGACGATCATCACTGCGGCGAGCAGCAGTGCCGGGGTGGCCGTCGCGGCGAGCACCGTCGCGTCGGAGGCCTCGCCGGTGCGCAGGCGCTTCAGCACCAGGTCCTGGCGGCGGGCGACGTAGGACGAGAGCAGGTTGTAGTAGACGACGAACAGCAGCACGATCACGAACATCGTGCCGAGCACGCTGGCCAGGGCGGCCCCGGAGGCACCGTTCTGCGCGAGCGGCAGGAAGAAGAACGGCAGCGCGAGCGGCAGCAGGATGGCGGTGCCGAGCTGCATGCGATTGCGTCGCAGGAGGGAGAGCTCCGCGGCGGCGAGCCCCAGCAGGCGAGGAATGCGGCGGGGGCGCACGGGGGAGGCGGAGTGCGGGGAGCTGGTGAGGGGAGCGGACGCGAGGGCGGGTGAGGCAGTCATGATCATCCTTCGAGGGTGTGGGTGGAGCTGGCGATCTCGAGGAACACCGATTCGAGGCTGGCGGCGCGGGCATCGAGCCCGGTGAGTTCGACACCCGCGCCGCGTGCCCAGGTGAGCAGGGTGTGGAGGTCCTCATTGAGGGAGGTGGTGGACACCTCGAGGTGACCCTCGGGGCTGCGCAAGGCTTCACCGTGCACGGCGGGAAGCGCGGGGGCGCTCGCCGGGAGCGTGGCGCGGATCCGGGCGGCGTGCCCGGCGACGACGTCGGCGACCGTGCCCTCGCGCGCGATGCGTCCGCGGTGCATGATCGCGAGCCGGTCGGCGAGGGTCTCTGCTTCATCGAGGTAGTGCGTGGTCAGCACGATCGTGGTGCCGCGCGCCTTGAGGGAGGCGATGAGCTCCCAGGCCCGGGCCCGCGATTCCGGGTCCAGCCCGGTGGTGGGCTCGTCGAGGAACAGCAGCTCCGGGTCGCCGGCGATCGCGCAGGCGAGGTCGAGGCGACGCACCTCGCCGCCGGAGAGGGAGGAGATGCGGGTGCTGGCCCGGTCCGTGAGGTCGACGTCGGCCAGCACGTCCAGCACGGGGCGCGGGGTGCTCAGCGTCCTGCTCCACATGGTCAGCGCCTCGAGGGCGGTGAGGTCTGCGGGGAAGCCACCGGTCTGCAGCATGAGCCCCTGGCGGGGGCGTACGGCGCGCCGTTCACGGTAGGGGTCGTGACCGAATACGCTCACCGTGCCGGAGGTGGGTCGGGCCAGGCCCTCGAGCACCTCGAGCGTGGAGGTCTTCCCGGCGCCGTTCGTGCCCAGCAGGCCGAACAGCTCGCCGCGGCGAAGGGTGAGGTCCACACCATCGACGGCCAGGTAGGAGTCCCTGCCCCGCCCATATCGACGGCTGAGGCCGCGTGCCTCCAGCACGACGTCGGCGGCGGGATCGGCGGTCGGAGCGATGGCGGCGGGAGCGATGGACGCCTGGTCGGTGAGGCCGGGGCCCGACGCGGCGGGGCCGACGGGGAGGGGGTTCTGATCGAGGGTCGTCATCTCAGCGCCCTCCCGTCAGATCAGCGGCGTAGCCACGGGTGCGGAAGCCGACCACCAGTCGGACCCCCATGAAGAGGCCGACGACGGCGAACATGACGGCGGTGACGAGGGTCTCGGGCTGGAGCACCAGGACGATGAGCCCGACCAGAGCCAGGTTCGCGAACAGGGCGAGCAGCTCGCGGCCGAGGGTCGCGGAGGGGGTGAAGGCCATGAGGTCCATCAGGACGGATCGCTCGGAGGAGCGACCTGCGGAGCGGTCGGCGGGAGGGTCGGTGCGGTGTGTCGATGTCATGCCCCCACTCTCCCCAGAACCGGCTCCGGCCAGTAGGGCGCCACCTCACCGCCTGGAGTGGGAACGTCATGGCCCACCCATGAGAAATGTCAGACGAGGCTTCAGGAGGTCTCTACAGAGCCCCGGGCGTGACCTCCTCCACACACGGACCTGCAGGTCTGTGACGTTTGTTTCGCCATATGACGGGATGCTTCGGTGCATCCGGTCGCGGGTGCTGTACTGCCCTGGTGATCACTCTCGACAGCCTCACGAAGGTCTTCCCCGCACCCGGCGGCGGAGACCCCGTCGTCGCGCTCGACGGTATCGACCTCCACCTCGAGCCGGGCCGCGTGCACGGCATCGTCGGCCGCTCCGGTGCCGGCAAGTCCACCCTCATCCGCTGCCTGACCGGGCTGGAGAAGCCCAGCTCCGGGCGCGTCGAGGTGGACGGCACCGACATCGCCGCGCTGGAGGGTGCCGCCCTGCGCGCCGCCCGCCGCAACATCGGCATGGTCTTCCAGCACGCGAACCTGCTGGACTCCCGCACCGCCGCCCAGAACATCGCCCACCCGCTCGAGATCGCCGGCGTGCCCCGCGCGCAGCGTCAGCAGCGCGTGGCCGAGCTGGTCGAGCTGGTGGGCCTCACCGGGCGCGAGCACAACCACCCCGCGCAGCTCTCCGGCGGGCAGATCCAGCGCGTGGGCATCGCCCGCGGACTGGCCGCCGAGCCGAAGGTGCTGCTGTGCGACGAACCCACCAGCGCCCTGGATGGCTCCACCACCCGCCAGATCCTGCGCCTGATCAGTGACCTGCGTGAGCGCCTCGGCATCACCGTCGTGATCATCACCCACGAGATGGGGGTGGTGCGTGAGGTCTGCGACACCGTCACCCTGCTCCAGGACGGGCGGATCACCCAGACCGGTGACCTGCTCGACGTCGCCGCAGATCCCCACGGCCCGCTGAGCGCCGAGCTGATCCCGCTGCCGCCGGCGCCCACCGGCATCGACGCCCTAGTGGTGAACTGCGACTACGGGAACTCCGAGCGCTTCCGCACCACAGAGGACCTGATCCAGCTCGCCGAGACCTACGAGGCCGAGGCGACGCTCGTCGCCGGCACCATCGAGACCATCGGCGGCCGCCAGGTGGGTCGCGTGCAGCTCGCCCTGCGCAACAGCTCCGGCGCCGCGATCAGCGCCGAGGGGCTCGCCGCCTTCCTCACCGAGCTCGAGGCGGCCGGCGTGGTCGCGACGGAGGTGACCGCATGATCGAGATCCTGCAGGAGTGGCTGTCGAACCCGCTGCTGACCCGCTGGGACGGCGGCCCCTGGGAGGCCACTCTGGTCACCCTCTACATGACCGCCGTGACGATGCTGCTGACGGTGCTGCTGGGCCTGCCGCTGGGCATCGCCCTGTTCGAGACCGAAGGGTCCGCCTCCCCCCTGGTGCGCACGATCAACCAGGTCGTCGGCTTCGTGGTCAATGTGCTGCGCTCGTTCCCGTTCTTCATCCTGATCATCGCGCTGATCCCGGTCACCTCCGCGATCACCGGGCGCTCCACCGGCCCGAACGCCGCAATGATTGCCCTGACCATCGCCGCGGTGCCCTTCGCCGCCCGGCTGTTCGAGCTGAACCTGCGGGAGATCCCCGCCGGGAAGATCGAGGCGGTGCGGATGATGGGCGCGAGCCGCTGGCAGGTGATCCGCCAGGTGCTGATCCCCGAGGCGCTGCCCGGCATCATCGGCTCGATCACCACCACCACGATCGCCGTCATCGGCTACACCGCGATGGCCGGCTCCGTGAACTCCGGCGGTCTCGGCCAGCTCGCGTACAACCGCGGCTACACCGGCTACCAGACCGAGATGATCATCGTGACCGTCATCCTGCTGATCGCCATCGTGATCCTGGTGCAGATGCTCGGCTCCCGCCTCGCCCGCGCGGTCGACCACCGCGCCCGCACCGCCTGAACCCCACCCCACCGTCCTTGGAGGACCCCGCCATGAGCACCATCTCCCGCCGTACCCTGTTCGCCTCCGGCGCCGGCCTGGCCGCCCTCACCCTCGCCGCCTGCGGCGGGGAGGAGCAGGCCCCGCTGACCGAGGAGAGTGGCACCACCACGATCCGCATCGCCGCCACCCCCATGCCCCACATGGAGATCCTGACCTTCGTCAAGGACAACCTCGCCGCCGACGCCGGGCTCGAGCTCGACCTGCAGGAGCAGACCGAGTACCCGATCCCGAACCGCCTGCTCAGCGAGGGCGAGGTGGATGCGAACTTCTTCCAGCACCTGCCCTACCTCGAGACCGAGATCGCGGAGAACGGCTACGAGCTGACCCCCTTCGAGGGCGTGCACATCGAGCCGCTGGGCATCTTCTCCGAGTCGCTCACCAGCCTCGATCAGATCGAGGAGGGCGCCGCCGTCGGCGTTCCGAACGATCCCACCAACCGCGGCCGCGCCCTCGCCCTGCTCGCCTCCGAGGGCCTGCTGGCGCTCATGGACGGGATCGAGCCCACCGAGGCGACGATCGACAACATCGCCGAGAACCCGAAGCAGCTCGAGTTCAAGGAGATCGACGCGGCGCTGCTGCCCCGCACCCTGGGCGACTACGCGATCGCCGTGATCAACGGCAACTACGCCCTCGAGGCGGACCTCAGCCCCGCCGAGGACGCCCTCGCCCTCGAGTCCGGTGAGGACAACCCCTACGCCAACATGCTCGTGGTCCGCACCGAGGACGTCGAGAACGCGGCGTTGAAGAAGCTCGACGAGCTGCTCCACTCCGAGGACGTGCGCGCCTTCCTCGAGGAGACCTACTCCGGCGCAGTGATCCCTGCCTTCTGAGCGGGCCCTCTGAACCGGCCTTCTGCGCCAGCCGTCTGAGCCGACGAGGGGACGGCCGCTAGCCTGAGGAGATGACCTCCCAGGATCAGCCCCGTCCCCTTCTCGGCCGCCGCGCCCTGATCACCGGTGCGAGCCGTGGGATCGGAGCGGACATCGCCCGCGCCTTCGCGGCCGCCGGTGCCGATCTGGTCCTGAGCGCCCGCGACGCGTCCTCGCTCGAGGAGCCAGCCGCGCGGCTCGCCGAGGAGCACGGCATCGTCACCGCGGTGCTCGCTGCGGACCTCGCGGACCCCGACGTCCCCGACCGGCTCTGGGGCGAGGCCTCGGCCCTGATGGAGGGCCTGGACGTGCTGGTCAACAACGCCGGCCTCTCCCACCCCGAGTCGGTCGCAGCACTGGATACTGCGCACTTCGACGAGACCCTGCGGGTGAACCTGCGGGCCCCCGCCCTGCTCGCCGCCCGCGCCGGGGCGGCGATGGCGGCCTCCGGCGGCGGGGCGATCCTCACGATCGCCTCCGCCGCCGCGCTGCGTCCCCTAGCCGAGCACTACGCCTACTCGACCGCCAAGGCCGGGCTGGTCATGGCGACCCGCACCCTCGCTCTCGAGCTCGGCGAGCACGGCGTGCGCGCGAACTCGATCTGCCCCACCGTGGTGCTCACCGATATGGGGCGGACGGTGTGGGGCGAGCAGCCGGCCAAGGCCGCGCCGATGCTCGCCCGCATCCCGCTCTCCCGCTTCGCGCAGCCCCGCGAGGTCTCCGACGTCGCCGTCTGGCTCGCCTCTGACGCCGCCTCGATGATCAACGGTGCCGAGATCCCCGTCGACGGCGGGTACCTGGTCAGCTGACGAGTTCGGTCGCTCCGAGCTGATCCAGCAGCCAGGCGAGCTCGTCCGCGCGCTGCTCCCACTTGCGATAGCGGCCCGAGCGGCCGCCGTGCCCGGCGACCATCTCGCAGCGGAACAGGATCGGGCGCTCGGCCTGATCACTGGTGACGGTCTCGCGCAGGCGCGCCACCCACTTCGCGGGCTCCACGAAGAACACCCGGGTGTCGTTCAGCGAGGTCGAGGCGAAGATCGCCGGGTACTCCACCGCGGCGATGTTCTCGTACGGGGTGTACTCGCGCATGTACTCGTACACCGCCGGATCATGCAGCGGGTCGCCCCACTCCTCCCACTCGCCAACGGTCAGCGGCAGCGAGGGATCCAGGATCGTGGTCAGCGCGTCCACGAAGGGCACACCCGCGATCACCGCACGGAACTGCTCCGGGGCGAGGTTCGCGATGCCGCCCATGAGCAGGCCGCCGGCGCTGCGACCCTCGGCGGAGAGCCGGCCCGCAGCCACCAGGCCCGAGTCGGTGAGGTGCTTCGCGGCGGCCACGAAGTCGCTGAAGGAGTTCTTCTTCTCCAGCAGCTTGCCGTGCTCGTACCAGTCGCGGCCCATCTCGCCGCCGCCGCGCACATGCGCGATCGCGATGACCACTCCGCGGTCCAGCAGGGAGAGCCGGGTGGGGACGAACGACGGGTCGATCGAGACCTCGTAGGAGCCGTAGCCGTACAGGTAGCCCGCAGCGGTGCCGTCGGCGGGGACATCCCGTCGTGCCACCACGCTGAGCGGGATCGCGGTGCCGTCCTCGGCGCGTGCCCACTCGCGACGCTCGACGTACAGGGAGGGGTCGTAGTGCGGCACCGGGGTGACGCGCAGGACGGTGCTCTCGCCGCTGGCGAGGTCCCGTTCGGCGACGGTGGTGGGGGTGAGCATGCTGGTGAGCTGATAGCGCACCGTGCTCTGGTCCCAGTTCGGATTCGCGTCCAGCTCAACGGTGTCCAGCTCCCCGCCGTGGGTGATGTCGGCGGCCTCGGCGACCAGCAGCGACCCGTCGGCCGCCCGAGGGATCAGCCGTACGCTCGCGAGCCCGCCGCTGCGCAGCTCGAGAGCGACGAAGCTCGCGAAGGCCTCGACCGCGAGCAGGCGCTCACCGTCGGCCGCGACCAGCAGCTCCTCCCAGGCATCCGGCGCCGCGAGCGGCGCCTGGGCGAGGGCGAAGCCGCGGTGGCCGTCGTTGTGCACGATCAGGAGCCGGTCGCCGGCGTGCTCGACCCCGTAGTCCACCCCCTCGCGGCGCCCGCCTGCGGGCACGGGGGCCGCGGTCGGGTCGGTGAGGTCCAGCAGCCAGGCCTCGGTGGTGGAGGTGGAACCGGCCTGGATCACCAGGGTCGAACCGTCGCGCGAGCGGTCGAAGCCGATCATGAACCGCTCATCGGGTTCCTCGATGACCAGCACGTCCTCACTCGCGTCGGAGCCGATCCGGTGCCGCCAGATCTGGTGCTGGCGCCAGGAGTCGTCCACCCGGGCATAGAACAGCCACTGCTGATCGGCGGAGAAGGCGAGCCCGTAGCCGGCGCCCGTGACCGCCTCGTCGATGATCTCCCCGGAGGTGAGGTCCTTGACCCGGAGCGTGAAGCGTTCATCGCCTGCGGTGTCGACCGCCGAGGCGTAGAGGGTGTGGTCGGGGGACGGGGCCAGCCCGCCGAGCGAATAGAACTCGGCATCCTTGGCCTCGGCCTGCGCATCCAGGAGAACCTGCTCGCCCTCGAGCATCGCCCCCGGTTCGACCTGGGGCAGGGTGCCGGTATCGGCGACCCGCGTGAACTTCGGGTAATCATCGCCCGCCGTGGTGCGGGTGATGTACCACCAGTGGTCGCGGCGCACCGGCACGCTGAGGTCGGTCTCCTGGGTGTGGCCGATGAACTCCTCCACCAGCGTCGCACGCAGCCCCTCCAGATGGGCGGTGCGGGCATCGGCGTAGGCGTTCTCCGACTCGAGGTGGGCGATCACCTCGGGGTCGGTCTTCTCCCGCAGCCACTCATACGGATCCACCACGGTGTCGCCGTGAAAGGTCCGCTCGGTGGGGCGCTTGACGGGGGCGGGGGACGAAACGGGGGCGGTGGGGTGCTCCTTGGTCATTCCCCGAGGGTAGCCGCGCCCAGCTGGTCGAGGAGCCAGGCCACGCCTTCGACCCGGGGGTCGCCGGCGGAGCCCATGGTGGCGGTGGCGCGCAGCAGGATCGGTCGCAGGGCGGGATCGGAGGTGACCCGCTCGCGCAGCTGTGCGACCCAGATCGCGGCGCAGGCTGCCGGGACGTCCGTGCCCTCCAGCGCGGTCCAGGCGAAGATCGCCGGGTACTCGGTCTCACGGATGTTCTCCGCGGGGCTGTATCCGCGCAGGGAGCGATAGGTCGCCTCATCGCTCGCCGGATCGCCCCACTCCGCCCATTCCTCGAGCGTGAGCATCACCTCGGAATCCAGCAGGGTCTCCAGCGGATCCACCAGGGGGGTGCCGGCGACCACCGCCCGGAAGCGCTCCGGGGCACGGTTCGCCGCGGCGCCCACCAGCAGACCGCCGGCGCCGACGCCGACGGCACCCAGCCTGCCCTCGGCCGCCCAACCGGTCGCGACGAGATGATCCGCGCACGCCACGAAGTCGTCGAAGGAGTTGGCCTTGCTGAGCCCTCGGCCCTGGCGGTGCCAGTTCGGGCCCAGCTCGCCGCCGCCGCGCACGTGCGCCACGGCGATGACGACCCCGCGGTCCGCGACCGCCAGCGTCTCGAGCTGCAGGATCGGATCGACCGCGGTGCCGAAAGCTCCCTCGCCGTAGAGCAGGCAGGGGGCGGTGCCGTCGGCCGGGACGTCGCTCCGCGCGAACAGCGAGATCGGCACCCGGGTGCCGTCGGCCGAGGTCGCCCACAGCCGGCGCTCGACGTAGCGCGAGGCGTCGTAGCCGGGCAGATCGACGCGCAGCAGCTCGGTGCTGGCGCCGGTGTCCAGGTCGTGCTCGATGATCGTGGGCGGGGTGAGGAAGCTGTCCAGCCGGTAGCGCAGCGTCCGCTGATGCCAGTCCGGGGTGGGCTCCATGCTCACCGCATCCAGCTCGCCGCGGCGTCCCATCACATACATGCCGAGGATGTCGAGCGAGCCGTCGGGGCAGCGCGGAAGGATCCGCACCTCGGGGAGCCCGTCGCACCGCATCTGCAGGGCGACGGCGCCGGCGAAGGCCTCGACGGATTCGAAGTGCTCGCCGTCGCGAGCGGTCAGCAGCGCCGGCCCGCTCGGCAGCTTCCCCTCGGCGCCCAGAGGGACCTGGCGGAGAACGCTGCGGCGGCTCCCGCGCTCCTCGGTGATCACCAGCAGTCTGTCCCCGGCGTGCTCGACCACGGGATGCGCATTGCGGACCCGACCGGTCACCGAGCGTGGCGCTGTGCGGGGAGAGCTGAGGTCGACGAGCCACACCTCGCTGCCGGTCGGGGAGGAGGAGCGGATCAGCGCCGCGGAGCCGTCCCGTGCGCGGGACAGCGAGAGCTGTGCCCAATGGTCCCGTTCTTCGACCAGCACCGCGTCCTCCGCGGCCGGGGTGCCCAGCTGGTCGCAGAGGACCTGATGGCGGCGGCCGAGATCGTCGAGCCGAGTGTGCAGCAGGCTGCGGGAATCAGCCGAGAACACGAGATCCGGCCCGGCGCCGACGATCGAGCGGTCGACCTCCTCGCCGCTCTCGGCGTCGATGACGATGACGCGGCATCCGCCCAGCGAGGCCTCGGCCCTAGCGACCAGCCGATGGTCGGGAGAGATCGCGATGCCGATCGTCCCCACGCAGTCCTCGATCAGGATCTTCTCGCCGTCGAGAAGCCTGCCAGGGACGATCTGCGGGGTTCCGGAGGGGCCGCGCAGTGAGTCATGGTCCCGGACTCGGGAGAAGGTCGCGCCGTCGGCGGGATCTGCACGGTCGATGTACCACCAGCCGTCCAGCAGCACCGGGGCGGAGAGCTCGAGGTGGGGAGTGGGCTGATCGGTCCGGGCGGCGAGTTCGATGCGCAGCGCCTCGAGGTGGGCGGTGTGCTGGTCGGTGTACGCGTTCTCCGCCGCGAAATGGTCGATGACCTCGGGGGCGCGGGAATCACGGAGCCAGCGATAGGGGACGGGCGTGGTGTCGTCGAACAAGGTGCGTTCGAGGGCATGCGGGGCGGGGCGGGGCGGAGCGAAGGCGGATCTGTCCAGGGGGATGCGGGCGGAGTCCGTCGGGGAGACGGTGTGCTGAGTCATGGTGCGGCTTTCCTCTCGGGGTGGCCGTGTCGTCGAACTGCGTCACCCCACGGTCACGTCGGCCTCATGGATCGTGGTGTATCAGATGGCAGGCACCCTGCTGCGGCTCAGGGATCACGGGAACCGACGGCTCCGTCGCCGTACGGCATCGTGCAGGGTCGACTGCGCAGGGAGATCGGGTGCATGATGGAGCCACCCTTCACCGTGACGGTGGCTCGACGATGAGCCATCGTGGCCGGGGAGGGGTCGTAGCGCTGCGACCGGTTGAACTGGAGCTGCCGAGTGGCGAGCACACGGTGAGCCGGAGAGCCGCGCCAAGACGAGACTGCAAGATGCATCGCGCTCTGACCTTCCGTTCCACTCATTGCTGGGACTCGGGTGTGAGGTTCGTCATGAACGGTACGCTCAGGGTTTTAGAGGTTTGTAAGAAATGGTGAACGGCTGTCCGGACGAGCAGATTCGTCGAGGCCGGACGGAAGGTCCGAGAACGTCGGCGCGCAGAGGAAGGGCGAGGAGGTGGCGATGGGCGAGGGCGAACGCTTCGCCTCCGTGCTGCGCGAGTCGATCGAGCAGAGCGGCCTGTCCCTGACCGTGATCTCCCAACGGCTGCGCTCCCGGCACCGCCCGGTGAGCGTCGCAACCCTGAGCAACTGGCAGTCCGGACGCAGCCTGCCCGGCGGAGAGCAGTCGCTGGGCGTGGTCGCGGCGCTCGAGGAGCTGCTGGGCAAGGCGCCGGACGCGCTCGCGGACCTGGTAGGTGCGCCGCGGCTGCGCGGACGATCCGTCCAGCCCGCCAGCTTCGTGGGCCGGGGCGGCCGCCGAGAGGTGTTCCATCGAGCGCTCGGCGAGCTGGGGTTCGAGGCACCGCAGCAGTACGCCCACGAACGGGTGTTCCACCAGCACGTCGTCATCGACTCGACACGCGAGGTGCAGAGGTTCGACTACCGACTGACCGTGCGTGCGCTCGAGTCGGGGACCTGCCGGCTTCCCGCAGTGCATCTGCTCGAGCCCTCCGAGCCGAACGTGGCCCCCGAGTTCATCCCTCTCGAAGGCTGCACGGTGGGCCGGCGGGTCGTGTGGCCCGAGCACCGTGCCTACGGCGTGGAGCTGAAGGTGGACGGGATGTTCGACGCCGGCCAGGTGGCGACGCTCGCGTATCGCGTGGAGATGAAGGCGAAGGCCACCGACCTGACCGCGGCGATGTACAGCGTGCCTCGCCGTGCGAACGATGTGCTCCTCGAGGTCGAATTCCGAGGTGATCGCAAGCCGCTGGGGTGCGAGCGGTATCGGCGCACGGAGGCAGGGGAGTCGGTGACGCCGGTGCGGCTGGACCGTCGTGATCGACTCCAGGTCAGCGAGGCCCGCTTCGGCCCGGGCACCTTCGGGCTGCGCTGGGACTGGGGGGACCTCGACGACGACGAGGACGATGAGGGCATGTACTGACAGGTGCTGACCACCAGGTGCTGCCCGCCAGGTGCTTTCGCGAGCTGCTGCCCGCGAGGTGCGGACCGCGCGTTCCCTCGGGTCTCCGCTCCTCGTCAGGACGCAGGCGGCGGCGTACTGTGGAGTGACTGTCGGTGGGCCGCACAGGGAGGTGTGGGTCATGGTTCTGACCGGTTCGAACATCGTGGTGGGATACGACGACACCACCGCGGCGATGGCCGCCGTGCGCTGGGCCGCCGAGCTCGCGCAGAGCACCGGCTCGGGGGTGCATCTCGTCCATGCCTGGTCCTGGCCGCTGCTCGGGCAGGGGATGTCCGGCATCCCTGTGATCGATCCGGCCGGGCCCCGCAATCAGGCCAGGCGCCTGCTCGACGACGCTGCGGAGAAGGTCACCGCACAGTTCCCGGAGGTGCCGGTCACCGCCGAGCTGCTGGCGGGGATGCCGCGGGAGGTGCTCGCGGAGATCTCCGGCAGCACCGATCTGCTGGTCGTGGGCACCCGGGGCCTCGGCGTGGTGCTGGGTGCTCTGCTCGGCTCGGTGAGCCGCGGCATCCTCCATGACGCAGGCTGCCCGGTCGTGGTGATCCGCTCTGATCAGTACCGGGCGGGTCCTGTGCTCGCCGCCTATGACGGTTCCGAGGCGGCGGGCGAGGCCATCGATGTGGCTGCGGATCTCGCCGCGGCCTGGGGCTGCGTGCTCCGGGTGGTCCATGTCCAGATCGGGGGCCACGCTCCCTACGGCAGCGGGGCGGAGGCCTGGAGCGCAGGCAGCCGCTCGCGGGAGATGCTCGACGAGGGTGCGGCGCGAGCGGCCGCACGGCATAAGGGACTCGAGGTCCAGGCGCGGATGCTCGAAGACCGCACCGTGCCCGAAGGGCTCCTGGCTGCGGCGGACGGTGCCCGGATGCTGGTCCTCGGCCATCGCGGTCTCAGCCGCGGCCGTGTCGGCTCGACCGCGCAGGCGACCGTGCTGCATGCCACCGGCAATGTCACGGTGGTCCGGGGGACCTCGGACGAGTGATGTGACTCGCGTCCACGGGCGGCGGGTTTGAACGCACGGTGCCGTGGCAGTTAAGCTGTCCGACGGTAGCGTGTCCGAGCGGCCGAAGGTGCATCACTCGAAATGATGTGTGGTTCATAGCCACCGCGGGTTCAAATCCCGCCGCTACCGCTCTTGACCTGGAGATATGCCAGGTTCACGAAGGTCCCCGTCGGATTTCGACGGGGGCCTTCGTCATACCCGCGCCCCATCCTCGCGAGCATGCCCGCGAGGCGACTGCGTGATCAGCGGTCCCGGAACTCTTCGTCGAGATTGGTCTCCAGGAGGGATGCGAGCTTCTCGAGGGATTCCTCGGCGCCTTCGCCGTCGGCGCGGAGCGTGACCTCGTCGCCGTGGTCGACGTTCAGCGTGAGCAGCATGAGGATGCTGGAGGCCTTCACGGGGCCGCCGGCTGCCGTCTCGATCGTGACGGCGACAGGCTGCTCGCTGGCGGACTGGGAGAAGATCGCCGCGGGGCGGGCATGGAGGCCGCTGGTGCTCGCGACCTTCACGGTACGTGCTGGCATCGGGACGCCTTTCTCGACGTGGGACGACCCTCAGCGTAACGCCGCTCACCCGCCGACGGTGACTCGCCCATGGTTCGGCCGCTGTTCACCAGCTGTTCTGGTGACCAGAGAGAAACCTTACAGCCGACCAGAATTGGCCCGGACCGGGCGTCCGCCACGATTATCGTGAAGGGGAACCGTCAGGGGTGTCGGGCTCAGAAGCATCGGGGGAGCGCCGAGGGGGCGGCGGGAAGCGCGCCCAGGAAGGGCGCCGGGCCGCGCGTCAGGCCGAGCGTCGAGGAAGGGCTCGGGCACCGGGGAGCGCAGGGGGATGCTCACCGGGCGCCGCCGACTACGCCGGGGGAGTCGTATCCCGACATCCCCGGCGGCATGGTCTGGTCGCTGGTGGGGCCCAGGGCCGCGCGGCCGAGGTCGGTCAGCTCGAACCACGCGATCATGTCGGCGTCTGGTGTACGCCCGCCGATCGCTGTCCAGGTGGTGGCGATGTGCTCGATGATGTCCTGGGTCGGCAGGTTCCAGGGGGTGAAGCGGCCCGCGGTCACGAAACCGGCCCGGATCTCCTCACGGGCGATCAGCCGGGCCAGCAGCAGCGGTCCGCGCCGCTCGAACTCGGCATCGTCCAGCGCCCCCGCATTCGCGAGGACGGTGACCACATGCCCGGGATGCAGCCACTGCTCGCGACCCATCGCCAGCAGGCGCTCCTCGATGCCGCTGCGGGTGGACGCGGCGTGCTCGGCGAGGGCGGCAGGGGTGGCGTGCAGCGGCGGCCCGGCCGGGCGGGAGGTGATCTCGCCCTTGTCCGCGATCTGGAGCAGAGCCCCGCGCGGGGCCTCGAGCCTCCAGCGGGGGACGGTGCTCAGCCGCAGCGGGCCCTGCGGGCTCTGCAGGGCCAGCCTCAGGAGGCCGTCGCCGAGCAGCTCGGTGCCGTGGATCGCGGCCCCCACCAGACGGGGGTCTCGCAGGCCGACGGCAGCCGGGGGATCATCAGTCAGCGCGGGGCCGTCCAGCTGCTGGATCCGGGACTGCAGCACCCAGCCTCTGGCCGTGATGGTCCAAGTGCCGCGGGAGGCCACACGGGTGTGGACGATCGTCTGTCCCCGCAGTCCCTCCAGCAGCGGGTGGCCCTGCGGCGGGTGGTGTCCGGTCAGGCCGGACAGGAAGGAGCGCATGCCCCCATCCTGCCGCAGTGGTCGACGTATCGGTGCAGGCCCTGGACATCTTCTCGGGGCTACTATGGGCAGATGCCCAGCATGAGCGACCGCGCCCCGGATCCCCGACCGGCACGCACCAAGGCCGCGATCTTCGCCGCCGCCCGAGACCTCACCGCCCTCGACGGGGAGGTGACGGTCAATGCCCTCGCGAAGCGAGCCGGTGTCAGCCGGGCCGCGTTCTACAGCCACTTCTCCGGGCTCGATGACCTGATGGGTGCGATGCTCCAGCAGATGTTCGATGCCGCCTGGAAGCGCGGGGTCGTCTTCTCCCAGGAGAAGCAGAGCCTGCAGGACGCGGTGCAGTTCGGCTTCGGGATGTTCGTGGCCTATGTCGAGCGGCATCATGCATTCCTGCGCGGTGCGCTGGACTGGAAGTTCTCTCACCGGACCTTCATGATCCTGGTCGACACGATGACGAAGCTGCACGGGGAAGCCCTGACCCGCCTCGGCGATCGGGTGCCTGTCCGCCTGCGGACGGAGTCGGCAGGCCGCTCCATCGCGGGCTCGGCGCTGGCCCTGGCCGCGCAGTGGCTGGTGGAGACCGAGCAGCGGGCCACCGAAGGCGAGTCGCTCGACGCCACCTCCCTGCTGGAGACGGTCCTGGCCTTCGCGCCCAGCTGGTACACGGGGATCGGTCCGGAGGATCCGATCGCGGCGGCCGAGCTGCTCGCGCTGTGCCGCACCGCAGACCCGGACGACGCCCTCGAGGACTGAGCGTCTGAGCGGCCGGCTCAGCAGTCGCTGACCAGGCGCAGCAGGACCCTTGCGCCGAAGCGCACCGCGTCCACCGGCACCCGCTCGTCTACTCCATGGAACAGTGGGGCGAAGTCGAGATCGGCTGGCAGCTGGAGCGGTGCGAAGCCGTAGCCGGTGATCCCCAGCGCACTCAGCGGCTTGTTGTCCGTCCCCGCGCTCAGGGCATAGGGGAGCACCCGGGATCCCGGGTCCTCGGCCTGGATGGCGGCGGTCATCGCGTCCACCAGCGGTCCTTCCCGTGGCGAGTCGACCGAGACGCCGATGTGGTCCATGACCACCTCGACATGCTCCCCGACCAGCTCGTCCAGCAGTTCCAGCAGCTGCTCCTGGTGGCCCGGCAGGAAGCGGCAGTCGATGCCGGCCTCCGCGGTCTGCGGGATGACATTGACCTTGTAGCCGCTGTCGAGCATGGTCAGGTTCGCCGAGTCGCGCAGGGTGCCGGAGACGAAGTGGCGCGCCCCGCCGGTCAACGGCAGGAACGACTCGATGTCCTCTTCGTCCCAGCCCACCCCGGTGATCTCGGTGATCCCGTCGAACAGGGCCCGCACGCTGGCGATGAACTCGATCGGGAACTCGTGCTCGTCGATCGCGGTGATCGCGCGGGCGAGGCGCACGATCGCGTTCTCGTCGTTCGGGACCGAGCCGTGGCCGGCCCGGCCGTGGGCGCGCAGGCGCCCCCAGGCGATCCCCTTCTCGGCGGTCTGGACCAGGTAGGCGCGCACGTCCTGGCCGGTCTCCTTCTCGGGAAGGGTGATCGAGTATCCGCCCACCTCGCTGATCGCCTCGGTCATGCCCTCGAACAGCTCGGGGTGGTTCTCGACCAGCCACTGCGCGCCCCACACGCTGCCGTTCTCCTCGTCGGCGAAGAAGGCGAACATCAGGTCCCGGGGAGGGACCTGTCCGGTGCGGGCGAGATGGCGGGCGATCGCGAGCAGCATCGCGACCATGTCCTTCATGTCCACGGCGCCGCGGCCGTAGATCATGCCGTCGATCAGCTCGGCGGCGAAGGGATCCACCGACCAGTCCTCCGCCTTCGCGGGCACCACGTCGAGGTGGCCGTGGAGGATGAGCCCGCCGCGCGAGCGATCCTCGCCCGGGATCGTCACCATCACGCTGGGGCGGCCGGGCGCAGATTCGATGACCGTCGGCTCGAGCCCCACCTCGCGCAGCGCCGCGACGACGTGCTCCGCAGCTTCGGTCTCGCCCTTGCCCCAGGTGGCGGGGTCGTTCCCGCCGAAGTTGGTGGTGTCGATGCGGATCAGCTCGCGGGTGAAGCGGACCGCCTCGTCCTGCAGCGTGATGAGCTCGTCGGCGGTGGGGGCGGCGATCGGCATGCCGGGGTCCTCCTCGGGTCGGGTGTCCTCACCGTACTCGGCGGCACCCGGGCCGCGCGGAAGGGATCAGTCCTCGAGGCGGGCGGCCGGGAAGCCGGTGTCCGGCCGTTCCGTCTCAGGTCTCGGCCTCCGGCTCTGGCGTCCGTACGATGGGGACCTCACGCCTACTCCTCCAGGAGGTGCGCCCATGGTGCAGATCTTCACGTTCCGCGAACGGCTCGCCGCGCTGCCGGGCACGGTGCGCAGGCGCGCCGAAGCCTCGGGCGCCCGTGCTTCCCTGATCGCCGACGCGAGGGCGGTCGCGCCGGAGATCTCCCGTGATGCGGATGCCGGTCATCTGGAGCGGGCCGCACGGCGCCTGCTGCGCCGCGCTGCGAAGGATGAGTTCGCGCGGGAGGGCATCTCCCGGCTGCGTCTGCCCGACGGGACCAGCCGGGTGGAGCTGCGCCAGGCCGATGTGCCCGGGGATGCCGCCTTCCACGCTTTTGTGGAGGACGTGCTGAGCGCCGTGGACATCGCTCCCAGCCCGCTGGAGCGCGATGACGCGGTGGAGCTCCGCGAGGCGCGCGGTTCCTCCGATGCCTACGGCCTCTCGCCCGAGGTCGCCTCTGATCTCGCGTCGTTCCTGCTGGGCAGGGCCTTCGCGCTGCAGGATGGGGCGATCGCGCTCGACGACTATCTGGACGAGCAGGCCTCCCAGATCCGCGAGGACATGCGCACCGCCCTGGTGCGGCAGGTGCGGGTGCCGCTCGAGCTGAAGGTGGCGCGGGACCGGCATGCCCGGGTCGAGAGCGGCGAGGACGACGGGGACTTCGCCTCGCCGGCCGGCGGCCCCGGGGATGAGCACGCCACTGCCGAGGAGCGCGCCGATTTCAGCCGTCGGGCGCGATCGGCCTTCGAGTTCGCGCAGTCCGAGGCGGGACGCGCGGCTTTCGGGGTGCTGCGCTCGGGCGCGGAGCGCGCCGCGGGCAGGGCGTACGAACGGTACGGCCACCGCGGCACGACGGGCGGGGAGCAGAAGCCGCCGGGGGGCACGCCCCGCACCCCGCCGCTCTGATTCACTGCACAGAGCCTCGTCAGGTCAGAGGCCGGCCTTCACCGTGAGCTGGCGCTTGATCCGGGCGAGCATCCCGGCCATGCCGTTCAGCCGGAGCGGGCTGACCACCTCGGCCAGGCCCAGCGCGCCGGTGACCGTCTCCGGGGTGTCGAGCACCTCGCCGACGCTGCGGCCGTCCAGCGCCTCCGCGAGGATCGCTGCGAAGCCGCGGGTGGTCGGCGCTTCCGGCGGGGCGGAGAAGAACAGGCGCGCGGTCGCCTCGCGGCCCGTGCCCTCCACCTCGGTGATCAGGAAGATCGGTGACTGGCACTCCGGGACCGGCTCGAGCAGCTCGGGATGCTCGGCGTAGCGCTCCGGCAGGGCGGGCAGGCCGTGGGAGAACTCCAGCAGCAGCTGCAGCCGATCCCGCCCGGTCAGGGCGTGGAAGTCGTCGGCGATCTCCGCGAACGACTCGGGGAGACCTGCGCCGGACGCAGTGTCGGAGGTGGACGTGCCGTCGGTCATCGCGCGGGGACCTCGCCCGGCTCGGTGCCCTGCGCGATCGGCAGGCGCACGCCGTTGCCCCACTCGGTCCAGGAGCCGTCGTAGTTGCGCACGTTCTCGAAGCCCAGCAGGTAGGTGAGCACGAACCAGCTGTGCGCCGAGCGCTCTCCGATGCGGCAGTACACGATCGTGGGAGTTGAGGTCTCGAAACCGAGCTCTCCCTGGTAGATCGCCTCGAGCTCGGCGCGCGGCTTGAAGCGGCCATCCTCGGCGGCGGCGCGGGCCCACGGCACGGAGCGCGCGGTGGGGATGTGCCCGCCGCGCACGGTGCCCTCCTGCGGGTAGTCCGGCATGTGGGTGCGCTCGCCGGAGTACTCCTGGGGGGAGCGCACATCGATCAGCGGCCCGCCGAGGAAGTCCAGGACGTCCTCGCGGTAGGCGCGGATCGGGGCGTCCTCGCGCTCGATGACGGGGTAGCCGCTGGTGGGGGCGGGCTTGCCGTCCTCCGAGGTGGTCAGCTCTCGACCCTCGGCCTGCCAGGCCGCACGGCCGCCGTCGAGCAGGCGCACGTCCGCATGGCCGAACAGCTCGAAGACCCACAGGGCGTAGGCGGCCCACCAGTTGGACTTGTCGCCGTAGACCACCACGGTGGTGTCGCGGGTGATGCCGGAGGCGTCCATGAGCTTCGCGAAGCCCTCGCCGCCCACGTAGTCGCGGGTGACCGGGTCGTTGAGATCCAGGTGCCAGTCGATCTTCACCGCGCCAGGGATATGGCCGGTCTCGTAGAGCAGCACATCCTCATCGGACTCGACGACCACGAGCCCATCAGGGCGCCCGGCGGCGAGCTGGTCGGCGAGCCACTGCGTGGTCACCAGCTTCTCGGGGTGGGTGTACTCCTGCAGGGCAGGCGTGGGATCAACAGGAACGGTCATCAGTTCACCTTTCGACGGTCGATGGCGCGCGACATGTACCCCCAGTCTGTCACCGGAGCGCGGCCAATGGCGCACCGAGCCCTTCGCCCTCGGCGGACAGCCCTCGCCTCGCCCCCTTCGCTCGCGGCGGAGAGTCCATGCCGCATCTCCCTGCGCTCGGAGCGGGCAGCCCGCACCCCTTCCCATGCGCCCGTCCGGCTCCTACGGTGGGCGCATGGAGAACCCGGATCAGGAACCCGTCATCCCCCTGCTCGATGTCACCGTTCTGGACTGCCCCGACGCGCTGCAGCTCGCGACCTTCTACGCGAAGCTCATGGGCTGGCGCGTGGAGGAGGGCAGCGACTCCGACTGGGCCGAGCTGTTGCCGCCGACCGGCCGGATCTCGGCCGACGAGCCAGGCGGGCAGGCCACCCTCGCCTTCCAGCGCATCGACGACTACCAGCGCCCGACCTGGCCGGGTGGGGAGCATCCCCAGCAGTTCCACCTGGACTTCGCGGTCTCGGACATCGACGCCGCAGAACCGCGCGCACTGGCGCTCGGCGCTGTCGTCCACGATCATCAGCCCTCCGGATCGGGCGGCTTCCGGGTCTACCTCGACCCGGCGGGCCACCCGTTCTGCCTGTGCCGCTCCGTGTGAGTAGTTGCCTCCGGTGAGTGGCCGCCTCCGGTGAGTGGCCGCCTCCGGTGAGCGACCGCCCCCGGTGGGCGACCACTCCCGCGTGGGCCGGAGCCCTGACTCCGGGCCGTTCCACCTCCGGACGGGTGGAGCGGCCCGGGCGACGATGAACGGATCCGAGGGACCTGTTCCCGTCACGTTCACCGCGGCGTCCCCGGGGCGTGACCGGGTGCTCCTAGCGTGGGAGCGCTTCCACCCGCGCCGCCCCTGAGGAGTCCCCGTGAGCGATACCGTCCAGACCGCCCGTCCCGAGAGCCCCGCCCGCACCGCCCCCGATGGACGCCGCCGCCTGGTGGTGCTCTCAGTCGATGCGATGAGCGACGTCGACGTGCCCTTCGCCCGCACCCTGCCCAACTTCGCCCGCATCCTCGCCGGCGGTTGGGGCAGCGCCGAGGCGATCTACCCCACGGTGACTTACCCCAACCACACCGCGCAGACCACCGCCCGCACCGCCGACGGGCACGGCATCTACGCCAACGAGAAGGTCTCCCCGGGTGTCCGCGTGCCCGACTGGTTCTGGGACGCGCGCGACATCGCCAGCCCCACGATCTTCGACCTCGCGAAGGAGCAGGGTCTCACCACTGCGAGCGTGGGCTGGCCGGTCACCGGCTGGTCGCCCTCGATCGACATCGCGGTGCCGGAGATCTGGGACCGGGCCGGGCTCGAGCAGACCCTCGCCGTGCTGAGGGACGCCTCCACGCCCCGTGGGCGTGAGTACGTGGACCGCCACGCGGGCGAGATCAGCTGGGAGCGCAAGCAGGTCTTCGGCCGCTTCAACACCGCCGTCGCCACCGACATCCTCCGCACCGACCGCCCCGACGTGCTGTTCGTGCACCTGGTCGACGTGGACTCCGCACGCCACTCCACCGGCCGCTTCACCCCCGAGGTCAAGGAGGCATTCGAGCGCGTCGACGGCTGGATCGGCGAGATCCTCGACGCCCTCGAGGACGCAGGCATCGCGGAGGAGACCAACGTCGCGATCGTCTCCGATCACGGGCACGTCGAGGTGGGCCGCTGCTTCCGCGGCAACAACCTGCTGGTCGAGCGCGGCTTCGTGCGACTCGACGAGTCCGGGGACGTCAGCAGCTGGGACGCCTGGGTGCACGGCTGCGGGCTCACCGGCCAGCTGTATCTGAACCCTGAGGCCGACGAGACCACGCTCGAGAAGGTGCTCGCCCTGGTCGAGGACTGGGTCGAGGATCCCGAGATCCCCGTCGCGGCCTTCCACCCGCTGGCGGACATGACCGAGGACTACGGCTACGCGGGCCCCTTCCTCGGCGTGCTCGAGGGCACCAGCGGCACGAATTTCCAGAACCTGTGGGAGGGCCGCTCGCTGTACGGCCGCTTCGACGAGGACTACACCTTCCTCATCTCCCAGCACGGTCACCTGCCCGAGCAGGACATCCAGGCCGTGTTCGCGATGGCCGGCCCCGACATCGCCGAGGGCGTGCGCTTCCACCGCTGCACCGTCCCCGACGAGGCGGCGACCTTCGCCCATCTGCTGGGCCTGGAGTTCCCCGAGGCCGACGGCGCCGTGCTCGGCGAGATCCTGCGGGCCCGAGTCTGAGGGCTCAGCTCGCGCAGGCGCCGCGAGTCTGAGGATTCAGCTGGCGTAGGCCTGGAAGGACTCGCGGATCCGGTCCGGGCCGGCATCGTCGGCGAGGAGGACCTGCAGGAGGAGACGGGCCTGCGCCGGGGGCAGGAACCCTGTCATCAGCGCACCTGCCTCCAGCAGGTCCACCTCGCTGCCCGGGTAGGCGTAGTGGTGGGTGGAGGTGCCGCCCGCGGCGATGCGGGTCGCGACAGCCACGGGCGTGCCCGCCTCGAGCAGGCGGCGCAGGCGCGGCATCGCGGCGGGGGAGACGTGCCCCATCCCGACCCCGGCGATCACGAGCCCTTCCGTGGCGTGCGGCGGGAGGTGATCCAGCAGGGTGAAGTCTTCGTCCAGGCCCGCGGTCAGGATCGGGACCTCGGGGAACCGGTCCGGGGGCACGCTGTTCTCCCGGATGACCCGAGCGGCGCGGTCGAAGGGCCGGTGCAGCAGATGGAGGTCGCCCTCGTCGACCATCGCGAACGGCCCTGACGGGGCGGAGGCGAAGGCGGAGACGGAGCGGGAGGACGCCTTGGTGACCTGGTCCGCGAGGTGCACGTGGCCGTCGAACACCACCAGCACCCCCTGATCCCGGGCCGAGGGGGCTGTCGCTGCGCGCACCGCGTCGCGCAGATTCGCCGGGCCGTCAGCCCCCGGAACGCTCGCCGGCCGCATCGCGCCCGTGACCACGAGCGGTGCCGGGCGGTCCCAGTACCGGTTCAGCACGAAGGCCGTCTCCTCGAGGGTGTCGGTGCCGTGGGTGAGCACCACCCCGGCGGCGCCCTCGTCCACCGCGCGCCGGGCATGCTCGAGCACCTCGCGCAGATGCCGCGGGCGCACATCGGAGGAGGAGATGTTCGCGATCGCCAGAGCGGTCAGGTCGATACCGTCCACGAGCGTCCCGCGCAGGCGCTGACCGGCGGCCTCGTCCGGGACGGCATGCCCGCCGTCGGCCCCCTGGGTCATGAAGATGGTGCCGCCGAGGGTCAGCAGGGTGACGGCAGCTGTTTCCTGCGCCGTCGGCGCTGCCGGTGCTGCGTAACCGTCCTGCGCTGCCGCCACCGGTGCTGACGACCCGTCCGGTGCTGCCTGCGAGGGGTCCGACGTGCTGGTCACGACAGTTCCGGCTCCTCGCCCAGGTAGAAGGCAGCGGTGCGCACCGACGCCTTGCGGGCAGGCTTCTTGTCCGCCCCCGTGGCGGCGTGCGCCTCGAACCAGGCCTCCGCGGTCGAGCGGGTGAACGTCTCGCCCTCCTCAGAGCCGGCAAAGTCCCCGAGCTGGGGGATCAGGTCCACCGACGGGTCCTGCAGATGGAGCGCGAGCGCATAGAGCGCCGCATCCCAGCCGAGCCCGGTGGCTGCGGGGCCGAAGGTCTTCCAGTGGGCGTCATCCGGGACGGTGTGGCGCAGGGTGAAGCGGGATCCGGCGGGGGCTGCCTGGACTCCCTCCTCATCGGCACCTGCTGCTGGTGCTGCCTCTGCTGCGCCTGATGCGTCGACCGGGGCGACCAGCAGCTCCAGCTGACTGGTGCTCTTGCCGACGTCCCAGCTCAGCAGCAGGCGAGAGGGCTCTTCGACGGCGAGCACGGCGCCGCGGGTCTCCATATCGGGCAGCTCGTAGCGGCCGCCCTCGGTCACCTCGCCGCTCGCCCGGCCGAACCACACCTCGAGGTGCGAGCCGATGGTGAGGGCGGACCACAGCTCCTCGGGGTGCACCGGGAAGGTCTGTTCGAGCGTGACGGTGTTGCCGTCCGTGGAGAGGGTGACGGTGCGGGTGACGTCGGTCAGCTGGCTGGTGGGCGTGGCGGTCATGGGGCTCCTTCGAAGGCGATGTACAGGGCCCACTGTGTCAGGTCAGGTGGGGCCGGGTGGGTGTCAGGCCGGATCGGTGCGGCGCAGCCGCACGATGACCTCGGCGTGCTCGGTGTGCGGGAACATGTCCACGAAGCGGCCGGCGGTGATGCGCAGCGAGGGCATGGCGGCGAGGTCGGTGGCGAGGGTCGTCGGGTTGCAGCTGGAGTAGAGGACGTCGCGCACGCCGGAGTCCTCGAGCCACGTGGCCAGGCGCGGCCCCAGCCCGCGACGGGGCGGGTTGACGATCACGATCTCGGGCGGGCCCTCGGCGCCGGTGGCCGTCTCAATCGCCCAGCTGGTGGCATCCGCCGCGAGGAAGTCCGCTGCAATGCCCTGAGCGGCGGCGGCCTCGCGGGCCCCGTCGATGGCCTGCGCGGAGACCTCCACCCCGGTGACACGGGCGGCGGGGGCGGCCAGCGCCGCGTGCAGCGCGAATCCCCCGAGCCCGCAGTAGAGGTCCCAGAGCCGCGGAGATCCTTCGTGCGCGGCGGCGATCTCCGCGACCCACTCCGCAGCCTGGCGGTACAGCTTCCCGGCGACCTCGGTGTGGGTCTGGAGGAAGGACTGCGGGCGGGCGAACAGGGTGACGTCCCCGGTGCGCACAGCGATCGATGCGGCGCCGGCCAGCGGGATCTCCTGCTCGCCCTCGACCGCGGTGGTGTGGTCCGGATGGACGTTCGCCGAGACCGCGATCACGGAGGGGTGGGCTTCGAGCAGCCGGGGCAGATGCTCGCGGATCCGCTCGAGCGCCTGCTCGCTGCGCAGCACCAGCCGCAGCACATGCTCGCCGTCGGGCGAGGCGGTCACCAGCACGTTCTTGATCTCGCCGCGGCGACGGGCGACGTCATACGGAGGCACCTGTGCCCGCCGGATCAGCGCCTTGGCCCCCTCGAGCACCTCCTCGACCCCGTCCGGATAGAGCGGGCAGTCGCTGAGATCGACCCCCAGGGCCTGACCGGGCAGGGTGAGCCGAGGCTCCTGGGCGGTGCCGGCCACGGCCATCTTCCCGCGTGCCCGGAATCCGGAGTCGGCGCCGAGCAGCGGAGCGCCCCAGGTGGTGCCGGGGGACAGGAAGCGTGCGAGCAGCTGCTCGACGCGGTCACGGCCCTCGGCGATCTGGCGGGGGCGGGGGAGGTCCAGGAGGGTGCAGGACCTGCACTCACCGGACTCGAAATGATGGCACCGCACCCCAGGAGTCTACGAGGCATGGGGCAGCGGCAGGCGCCGGTGGGGGCTTCGACTGTCGGACCCCTCCGCTACCGTCGCAGGTGGGTCATGAGACGCGGCTGCACTTCTTCGACAGAGGCCGCGCGGCAACCGGAACCGAACTCGGTGCCCGTCGAGGAAGACCCGGCCGGAGAGCAGCCGCTCGTCCGGTCAGGCGGCCCGTGAGGGCCCACGTCGGAAGGCAGAAGACATGACTCGGGACAATGACCGATTGGACCTCGACCCCCTCGCCGAGACCTGGCGCGACCAGCTGATCGAGCTGGATTTGCCGGGCGTCGGCCCGATCACCGCGAGCGCGGACCCGCAGCTGCTGCTCGACGTGGAGCCCTCCGCGGACGGGAACGAGTTCACAGGCGGGAACGAGCAGGACCTCGAGAGAGGCGCCGATGAGGAGGAGGGGCTCGTCTATCGTCGGCGCCGCCCCACCACCCCGCCCGCACCGCAGATCGTGCGGTCCACGCTGCGGGATCGTCGACCGCTCGAGCTCGCCCACTCCTGGCTGGTGGTGCCGGCGCTGGGGCCGGTGCTGCCCACCCTCAGCCCGGAGGGCACGATCGTCGCTGATCTCAGCGGCGGCCAGGCACCGTTCGAGGTGCGCACGCAGCCGCCCGAGCAGCTCGCCCGACCCAGCCGGGAAGGAGCCCGGGCCGGTGCTCCCGTCGAGGGCAGGGCCCGTGCGGTCCGTCCGCCCGGGCTGAGCTGGTACCGCCGGCCCGCCGTGGCCGCCGCGCTGCGCCGCCGTGGCGGGCCGGTGGCCCTCGGAGCGCTGGTCGGGACCCAGCGAGACTGGTTCGAACCGGCCGCCGCCGCCCGCGAGGACCTGTTCGCCTCCCACCCGGATCAGGCGCTCGAGAGCGCCCTGCTGATCGCTGTCGAGCAGGGGCAGGGGGCGGTGCTGCGGATCGGGCCGGGCGGACTGGACGTGATTCCCACCGGTGCCGACCCTCGGGTCCCGGAGCTCGAGGGCCTGGACCTGCTGGTCACGGCCCGGCCTGCGCAGTGCCCGCTGCAGGGGCAGGACGGAGCAGGGCCCTGCCGGCCCCATGGCGGGCCCTGGATCCGGGCCGCGCATGCGGCACAGGTGGATTGGGAGGCACGGCGCTCCCAGGCGCTCTCCGTGCAGGGATGCGGGGTGTGCTTCGGAGAGGCTCTGCCGCCGGAGCCCGATCAGCCGCCGGTCCCGCGGCTCTCCCACCGCATGCCGGTGGCTCAGATCAGCCGCCTCCACCTGCGCGGCGGTGAGGTGGTGCGCATCGATCCGATCGTGCCTCCTCGCTGAGGCGGGCTCGCGGTGATCTGCTCAGCAGGACGCCTGCCCTGCGCTGCTCAGCAGCGCTTCACCTCTCAGCAGCGCTGGGCAGGTTGAACGAGCGCTGGGCAGGCTGATCGTTCAGGCGAACCACTCGGTGGGCGGGCCCAGGGAGAGCAGCACCGAGAACACGATCGCGACGCCGACGACGGCGATCAGCACTGCCGGGACCGGGTGGCGCAGCGCGAGGGAGACCAGGCGCTCCGGTGCCGTGCGGCCCCGCTCCTCGCGCAGCCGCCAGGTGTCGCTGAGCAGGCCGCGTCGCATCGCCGAGCGCTCGAAGGGCACCGTGAGGTAGGGGACGATCGCCGATCCGATGCCCAGCAGCAGATCCTTCAGCCGCCACTTCTGGTCGATCGCGACCAGCACCGTCACCACCCCGTAGGAGAGGAAGGTGAAGCCGTGCAGCCCGCCGCCGATGCGCACCAGCAGCTCGGTGGACTCCAGCACGTACTTCACGAACATGCCGGCCAGCAGCAGGGTCCAGGTGATCATCTCGGCGAAGGCGAGCACCCGGTAGAGGCGGGAGGGAGTCGAGAACAGGCGCATGGGGTCGATGGTGCCAGCTGGTGCTCGGGATCCGCTGGATGCGAGGCCCGACGAAAGGCGGACCCGCTGGTGGACGATCTGGGGTGTCAGGGCCGCGTGCCGAGCGTCACAGTAGGGGGATGGCGACGCACACCATCCCCGGAGAACTCTTCCTGCTGCTGACCAACGACGCGGGCCGCCAGGACTCGACCTCCTACCGGAAGCAGGCGCTCGCCGCCGCCGCGGTGGCGGAGCTGGCGCTGCGCGAGAAGCTCGCGCTCAGCGAGGAACGAGCGCCGAAGGTCCAGGTGCGCGACACCGCGCCGACGGGCCTCCCGGTGCTGGATCAGGCACTCGGCGCGCTCACCGAGCTCGACGGGAAGAAGGTCACCCACGTGATCTCCCACCGCACCATGGACCTCACCGAGGTGATCGGAGAGGGCTTCGCCGCCGTGGGTGCGGTACAGCGCAAGGACGGCTGGTTCACCACCAGCTGGCCGACCCACGACGACACCCTCGAGACGGCCCTGCGCGCCCGCCTCGCCGCCGCCGTCACCGATCCCGGGACGGCGAGCCTGCAGGACGGCATCCTGCTCGAGCTGCTGCGCGCCCTCGGCATCGCCCACCGCATTCTCAAGACTGACCTGCCGGACCTCTCCCGCCGCGAGCTCGACCAGCGGATCACGGCGCTGGACATCAACCACCCGGCGGCAAAGGCCGTCAAGAAGATCATGGAAGACATGACCGCCGTGTTGATGGTGACCACCACTGCGAGCATCGCGACCTGATCTCGTTCAGCGCCCCGCAGCGCGCTTCGTCCGCGCGGTCGCGGGCGCTGTCCACGGATCCTCCGGCCAGGGGTGGCGGGGATAGCGGCCGCGCATCTCCTTGCGCACCTCGCGGTAGGGCCCGTCCCAGAAGGAGCGCAGGTCGTCGGTGATCGCGAGCGGCCGACGGGCCGGGGAGAGCAGGTGGAACAGCACCGGCACCCGCCCCCGCACCAGGCGCGGCGTCTCGGCCAGGCCGAACAGCTCCTGCAGTTTGACCGCCACCACCGGGCGGCCGTCCTCGGCATCCGGCGCGGGATAGTCGATGCGAGCCGTGTTCCCCGACGGCACCGCGAGTCGCTCCGGGACCAGCTCGGCGAGCTCGGACGCCTCCGGCCAGGGCAGCAGCAGCCGCAGCCCGCCGGTGACATCGATGCCGGAGAGCTTCGTGGTGCGGGCCGAGAGCTGCGGGGCGAGCCAGGTCTCCAGCCTCTCCAGCAGGGAGGCCTCGTCCATCGCGGGCCAGGGCTCGCCGAGCTCGCGATGCACGAGCCCGAGCCGGGCACGCAGCGCCGTGGCCGGCTCGTTCATCGCCAGCCCCGCGAGGCCCCGGGCTCGCACCTCGGTGAGCACCGCGGGCAGCGTGTCTGCGGCGGTCGCGGTCACCGGGGTCGAGGTCAGCTCGATCGCCCCGAGCAGGCGTCGCTGCCGGGCCCGCACGGTCCCGCCCTCGAGGCGGGCGGTGCGCTCGGAGACCAGCAGCTCGGACCCGGCGAGGAAGGCGTCCTCCTCGCTCAGCGGTGCGGCGGCACGGATCACCGCTCCGGTGCCGTCGGCCGCGCGGCCCTCCGCCCGCTGTACCTCCCAGACGGCGAGCCAGTCCCGGCCCAGCAGGCCGCTGCCCTCGGGCAGCGCGGCCCGGGTGCCGGAGGCCAGGAGGTAGGAGCGGGACCCCTCGGCGGTGCGATGGGCGATCCGTTCGGGGCGGGCGAGGGCGAGGACGGCGCCGGCCTGGTGCGCCGCATCGGTGGCTGTGAGGAGCGGAGCGGCTCCGCGGCGCGGCTCGGCTCGGTGCGGCTCGCCGGAAGTGCGGGCGATGCGGGTGAGGCGGTCGCGTTCGCGGCGCCAGCGCTCGACGCCGGGCGCGCGACCGGAACGCAGGTCTGCGAGCAGCCGGGGCAGGTCCGCTCCCGTCGGCCGATGGTCGTCGGAGACGGCCGCGACCACCTCCGCAGCGGTGCGGGCCGCGTCCCTGCCCGGCAGGCGCTGCGCCCCGTCGACCAGCGCACGCGCCTCCCGCACCCCGACGGGCAGGCGGGCCACGCGGGTCCCGGAGGGGGTGGGCCTGCCCTCGTCATCGACCAGACCGAGGGCGTGCAGGGTTGCCTCCGCGGCGGCGATCTCCCCGGCGGGTGGCGGGGTCAGCAGCGGCAGGCCCTCCCCACGGGGTGTTCCCCAGCAGGCCAGCGACAGCGCCGCATCGGTGAGATCTGCCGAGGCGATCTCCGGCGGGGACTGCGCCGGCATCCCGGCCAGGTCGGACTGCGCGAAGACCCGCACCGCCGCGCCCGGGCCCTGCCGGGCGGCACGGCCCGCGCGCTGCTCGGCCGCGGCGCGCGAGGCGCTGACGGTGACCAGGCCCGACATATCCCGGCCACGGTCCCGCCGTACCTCCCGGGAGAGCCCCGCATCGACCACCAGATGCACCCCCGGCACGGTCAGCGAGCTCTCCGCGAGCGCGGTCGAGACCACGATGCGTGGCAGCTCACCGGGACGCCGACCACCGGTGGCACGGTCCTGCTGGCTGGCGGGGAGCCGGCCGTGCAGGGCGAGCACCTCCACCTCGCCTCCCACCAGGCCCTGCAGGCGGGCGACCACCTCGTCGACCTCCCGGGCACCGGGCACGAAGACCAGTGCATCGGTGCCGTGCTCCCGCTGTGCGCGGGCCGTGGTGCGGGCGAGATGGTCCAGGTACTCCCGTGTGATGCCACGGGCGTCGAGCCGCGGGGCAGGGGAGGGGGCATAGGAGACCGCGAGCGGATGCAGAGCGCTGGGGACCTCGACGATCGCCGCACCGTCCAGCACCCCCGCCACCGCCGCGGCGTCGAGCGTCGCGGACATCGCTCCGACCAGCAGGTCCTCGCGCAGATAGCGGGCCTCGGCGAGCATCCCCAGCAGCAGGTCGGTGTCCAGGGAGCGCTCATGGACCTCATCGAGCAGCACCGCGGCGACCCCGGGCAGCTCCGGCTCCGCGAGCAGACGCCTCAGCAGCACCCCCGGGGTCAGCATCTCCAGTCGCGTGCCGGCGCCCACCTCCCGCTGCCCGCGCACCGTGAAGCCCACCGGCCCGCCGAGCGTGGAGCCGTCGAGCTGGGCGATACGGCGCGCGGCTGCCCGGACTGCGACCCGGCGCGGCTGGGTGACCAGGGTCAGTCCCTCGGAGAGGTTCGCGACCAGCGGCGGCACCAGCGTGGTCTTGCCGGTGCCGGGCGGCGCGGTGACGACCATCGCGCCGCTGCGGGCCGCCGCCTCGAGCTCGCTCCGTGCGGCGGCGACCGGCAGCCCTGTGCCGATGGCGTCGAGGTCGAAGCGGTGCGGTGCGGGCGGGACGGTCGGCGGGACGGGCATCCTCCCATCATGCCGCGCCGGCGGGTGGGGGTGCTCCTCGGCTCTGCTCTCGGGCTCGCCCTCCTGGCGGCTCTCGGGCTCGCCCTCCTGGCGCCATCTCCCGGACATGCGCGCCTCGGCCGCCGTTCATCGCGCGCTGGTGGGATGCGCAGGCCCCCTCGTGATGACCCAGGAGTATCTGTGCGCCCCAGCCCTGCCCCCTCGCCGTCGGACGTCGCCGTCCGGCGTCCCACGCTTCACCGTCTCGGTGCGCTGACCGGCGCTCTCGCGTTGTCCGCACCACTGGTCTCCGCCGTCGTGCTCGCGCCGTCGGCCCCCGCGTTCGCCGCCCCGGCCGACGTGCAGATCTCCGAGGTCGAGTCTGATGACCCCGACGGCGGCGAGGACTGGGTCGAACTGGTGAACACCGGTGCCGGGCCGGTGGATCTCTCCGGCTGGTTCCTCAAGGACGACGACGATGCCCGCGACTGGACGATCCCCGCCGGCACCGTGCTCGTCGCCGGCGAGCACCTGGTCCTGGACCATGCGGATGCGGTTCCTGGCGGCTTCGACTTCGGGCTCGGCAAGGCTGACATCGCCCGGCTCTTCGCCGCCGACGGCACCACGCTGATCGATTCCCTCGCCTGGACCGAGCACGCGCCCACCAGCTACATCGTGATCGACGGCGAGGTCACCGCCTCCGCCGAGGTCACCAAGGGGTCGGCGAACTCCGGCCCGTACGTCCCACCGCCGGCCGCCGAGGAGCACCCGGACGCCGAGGCGATCCGCGTGACCGAGGTCGTCTCCGAGGGGGATGACTGGGCCGAGATCATGAACGTCTCGGACCGCACGATCGACCTCTCCGCCTGGTACCTGCTGGACGAGAAGGACCTCCCCGCCGAGGTCCCCGCCGTCGTGCCCGCTGGCACCGAGCTCGCCCCCGGTGAGCGCTACCTGTTCCAGGGGATGCCGTTCGGGCTCGGCAAGGGTGACCAGGCACGGATCTTCGCCCCGAACGGCTACCTGGTCGACGGCACGAAGTGGCCGGAGGACACTCACGCCTTCCCGTCCTGGCAGCGCTGCGGCGGGGGCGAGGGCGAGTTCGGCAGGAGCCACGTCGCGACCCCTGGGGCTCCGAACGCCTGCGGCGATGGGGTCATCAACGAGACGAACTCCAGCGGTGATGACTTCGTGGAGCTGAAGAATCTCGGCTCCGAGCCCGTGGACCTGAGCGGCCACCGGATCCTCGACTCCGACGACGAGCACGTCCACACGCTGCCCGCCGGCACCGTGCTCGCGCCGGGTGCGCTGCTGCTGATCACCGGCGACGAGCTCGGCTACGGACTCGGCGGTGAGGACCAGGTGCGCCTGCAGGACGCCGACGGCACGCTGCTCGGCCAGGTCTCCTGGACCGAGCACGTCACCGAGTCCAACGCCCTGTGCGACGGCGAGCACGTCCCCTCCCGGACCGCCACCCCGGGCGAGGAGAACGACTGCGGCACCGCCGAGCCCGTGGTCACCACGGCGCTGCCCACCGACGGGGACGTCACCGTCCTCGACGACGCGGGGGAGTGGGGCGAGGACCTCTCGGGTCTGGACCTGCAGATCCTCGAGGACGGCAGCACGGTGCTCTGGGGTGTCAACAACGATGCCGGCCAGATCTCGCGCCTGGTCCCGGCGCCTGACGGCACCTGGCAGCAGTCGGAAGGCTGGCCCACCGGCGGCAAGCACACGCTCTTCGCCGATGGCACCGGAGAGCCCGACGGAGAGGGCATCTCCGTGGGCGCGGACGGGCGGATCTACCTCTCCGTGGAGCGGGACAACGCCGCCAAGGGTGCCTCCCGCAACACCGTGCTCGCCTATGACACGAGCGCCGAGGGGGACGTGCTGACCGCAGCCTCCGAGTGGGACCTCACCTCCGTGCTGCCGGCGACCTCCGCGAACGGTGGCCTCGAGGGCATCGAGATGGTGCCTGCGAGCGCCTTCGCGCAGCTGGGCGCCGAGGTCCCGGTCGCCGAGGCCTACGCCTTCGTGGTCCTCGAGGACACCGGCGACGTCTACGCCCTCGCCCTGCAGGCCGGGGGCGACGCCGTGCTGGTGGCGACCCTGCCTTCTCCGCTGCCCGGCCTGATGGCACTGGACCATGACGCCGCCTCGAACACCCTGTGGGCCTTCGCCGACGAGGCCCTCGACGGCGTCTCCGTGCAGTACCAGCTCGGTGCGGCTCCAGTGGTCGCCTCCGCGGTGTTCGCCCGCGCCGACGGCATGCCCGCCCAGTTCGCGAACGAGGGCGTAGCTCTCGAGCCGACCGAGGTCTGCACCGACGGCGTGCGCCGGGCCTGGTTCGCCGATGACGCGGATACCGACGGGCACGCGCTGCGCGGGATCGGCCTGCTGGACCCGGCATGCGAGCGTGCGACTGAGGTGACGCCGGAGCCCGGTCCTGCCCCGGAACCAGGCGCGGGTGACGAGGCGGGCGACCAGGAGGGTGGCCAGGATGCTGATCCTGTGCCAGCACCCACGCCGAACGATGGCGGCGACCCCTCGGCATCTCCCGGGGCTGAGGGCGACCGTCCCGGGGCTGCGGCCCCGGGTGGCGCTCAGGTCTCCGTCAGCGCCGAGGGCGAAGCGGGCTCCGAGGGGGCGCGCTCGGGAGTGCTGGCCCGGACCGGCGTGAGCGCGGCGGCGATCGCTGCGACGGCGCTGGGTCTCGTGGCTGGCGGGTTCTGGCTGGTCCGTCGCTCCCGCCTGGCCTGAGCCCCGAGCGGAGGGTGCGCGGGGGCGCTCAGTCGATGAGGTCGAACTCGACCTGCTGGGTGTCCCCGCAGACGCTGGTGACGGAGATCGTCCACAGGTCGATGGTCACGCTCTCCCCGAGGGTGACCGCCTCGACCTCCCGCGGGCTGCCCTCACCGACGGTGGCTGCCAGCTGGGCGTCCTCGCCCTCGATGCCCACCACGTCGATGGTGAGCGTCTCCCCGGCGCGCTCCGGCAGCTCAGGCGTGGCCGTGCTCCCGACCTTCCCGAGGTAGGCGCCCTCACCCGAGCAGGCCGCCGGCGGGGCGAAGCCCTCAGGGGAGGGAGTGACCGGATACGGCTCCGGGGGAACTGCGGCCGCAGTCTGCCCGCCGCCATCAGAGGCACTCCCGCCATCAGAGGCACTCCCGCCATCAGAGGCACTCCCGGCATCGGTGGTGCCGCCGCCGTCGGAGGCTGCGGAGGGCGCGGAGGCGGGAGTCGGCTGTTCCGGGCCCGGCGCGCTCTCCCCGCAGCCGGCGGCGAGCAGCGTCACCGCGAACAGGGCCCCGGCGAGACGGGCGGCGGACGGACGGATGACGGTGGAGCGAGCAGGCACACGGATCCTCACGGAGGGCGACGTCGACGAGTGCAACGCTAGCGGACGGCTCCGGCATGCCACCATCTCAGGGGTGAGCACACCTCGACCGCGACCGACCCCCAAGATCCTGCGCGGGATCAGCGATCCCGCGCGGCGAGTGCGGCCGGTGGACTGGAGTGCGAGCGGACGGCCCCCCGGGAGCGAGACGAACCGGGTGAGCGAGCCGGCAGCGGATCAGGGCTCAGATCGGGAACGGGCCACGGCCGGGGAACGAAGCCCGTCGGCCCAGCTGCCGCAGCGCCGTGCCCGCACCGTCGAGCTCCCGCGCCCGGTGCCGAGCGCGCCGCCGGGCGCCGTGCACACGCTGAGCGCCGAGGACCCGCGCCCCGTGCCGCGGCCGCTGCGGATCACCGACGCGGACATCCGCTCCGTCGGGGTGGCCGGGCTGCCCTCGGAGCAGATCGTGCAGACGGTCGCCGATCCGGAGGACGCCTGGACCGCGGACGCCGGCGCGAGCGACCACTTCCTCCGCGCGGAGCTGGTGGTGCAGGTGCGCCGGGCGGACAACGCCGTGATCGGCCTGTTCTCGACCCGCTATGCACTGTCCGTGCGGCCAGCGGAGTACGAACCCGCCCTGGACATCGCCGAGGCAGCGGCCGGACCGAGCACCCGGGGTGGGCAGGGGACCCGCCACCCCACCTCTCGGCGCGAGCTGCTGCGCCGGATGGAGGGCGCGGGGTTCGTGGTCACCCCGGGCTCCACGCACGGCCGGGTCACCCATCCGCAGCATCCCGGGCTGGTGCTGCCCTTCGCCTCGACACCCTCGGACCGCCGCTTCACCCGGCATGCGGTCGCGCAGATCCGGCGCGTCTTCGGGATCGACCTGCGGCACTGACGTCAGCTCAGCCTGAGCCTCGGGCACGCAGGATGCTGTACGACGTGTGCCCGAGGGCGCGCAGCAGCTGGATCATCCGGTCGAAGGCGATCGCGCCGGCGACCGCCCGCATCACCTGCACGTCGTCGCTGACCTCCGTGCCGGGCTGCCCGGACTGATCCCGGATCGAGGCGATGTCGGCCCGAGCGATCTCGGCCATCGGCTCGGCGTAGCGGCGCAGCGTCTCGAGATCCGTCGGCATCCCCCAGCTCTCGAGCGAGCGCAGGAGCGCATCCAGCGCCCACCGCGGTGCGGTATGTGCATCCGGCCAGCCCAGGTGCGAGAGCAGCGGGGTGATCGACGGGTGCTCCAGGTGGCCCTCCGCTGCGGTGTCCGGTTCCTCGACGGGCAGGCCCAGGACGATCAGCTGGGCCGCGCCGAGTGCGCTGAGCAGCGTCTGCTCGGGGTCGTCCAGGATCGCGGTGAGCTGTGCGATGCGGGTGATCGGGGCCCCTGCGACCTCCCGCAGGACCTGGATCAGCTCGAGGCGCTCGAGATGGGCGGGCCCGTAGTCCTGCCGGGTCGCGGTGAGCCGCTCCCCGGCGGGAAGCAGCCCCGCGCGCCGGTAGTACTTGATCGAGGCGGTGGAGACCCCACTGGCCTCGGACAGCTCTGCCAACAGCATCGCAGGACCTCCGGGTCTGTGCGTCGTGGCGACCGTGGATAGTGTGCCGACCAGCAACTATCTTGATGGCGCGGCATGGGATAGCGGAACTATCGTGCACCCCATGGACGCCTTCACGCCAGTGATCACCCTGCATGCCCTCGCGGCCACCTACGTGCTGGTGCTGGGTCCGCTGCAGATCCTGCGTCGCCGCCGAGACCTCGCCCATCGGCTGGTCGGGGTCACCTGGGTGGCGGCGATCCTCACGGTGTGCATCTCGAGCTTCTGGATCGCGCCCGACGGCTTCTCGTGGTTGCACGGGCTGTCGATCTGGACCCTGGTGTGCATGGTCGTGGCGATCCTCGGGATCCGTGCCGGGAACGTGGGCGTCCATCGCGGCTTCATGATCGGCTCCTATCTCGGGACCCTCGCAGCCTTCGCCTTCGCCGCCCTGGTCCCGGCGCGGCTGATCCCGCAGCTGCTGCGCAGCGAGCCGTTGATCGTGGTGATCACCGCTCTCGGGGTCGGCGCCCTCGTGCTCCTCGTCCACGTCAGCGTGGTGCGGACGGCCGGGCAGCATCCGCAGCGCGCGCAGGGTGATCTCAGCAGCACCGGCGTCTGAGACCGACCGGAGATCTCCGCGGACGGCGCATCGCGGTCTCGGATGGCGCATCACGATCCCCGGACAGGAAATGTGTCTCAGGACAGAAAAGTGTCCCGGGACAGAAAAGTGCCCCGGCTCGTCCCCACGAGCCGGGGCCATCCCTTTCCCCCGCGCCCCCGGATTGTCGGAGCCTGCTTCCTCCTCAGTCGGCAGGTCCTCCGGTGACGCGTTGAGACCAGTAGACCCCGGCTTCCGGAAAAACCACTGGGGTGAGGCTGGTCAATCCCTGAGTGCGACGGCCGGCGATGCGTGATGTGCTCGTGGCCTGCGCGGGGACCGGTCCAGACCGGTCGGTCGCTCAGCCCACGGGGAAGCTGAGCTCCTCGCCACCCGTGCCCACCTCATCGGTGTAGCTGATCTTCTCGAGCACCATGTCCTCGGGCACATCCGCGTACAGCAGCGCGGTCGCCTCTTCGCCGGGAGCCACCTGCGGCCCCGAGGTCGAGAACGAGGCGTAGCGCAACGGATGATCGGTGCCCGCGTCGTCGTAGAAGCGGAAGTTCGCGCCCGCCAGGCCGATGTCCTCGGTGCCGTTGTTGGTGATGGTCACGGCGACGCCGATGAACTTCCCGTTCTCGGTCTCCAGGGTCTCGTCCTGGGTGTCCAGCGTGGCGCCCTCCGAGGGTGCGGAGACATGGATCGAGAACGAGGAACCCGCGCTCGAGGTGGGATCTGCCGAGGGATCGTCGCTGGGCGTCTCGATCGGGTCGTCGGTCGGATCATCGCTGGTGGGGCCATCCGTCGGATCATCGTCCGTGGTCGGATCCTCGGACGGGGTCTGGCTGGTGCTGGGACCGCTGGTGGGGTCCTCGCCGCCGCCGTCGCGGGAGAACAGCCAGAGACCGACGCCGATGACCACCACCAGGATCGTCACCAGCAGGAGACAGCCGCAGGCGACGCCCACGTACAGGCCGGTACGGCTCTTCTGCGGAGGTGCGCTCGGCACGCCGTAGGGGTTGCTCATGGTCTCCTCCACGATGACGCTCGATTGATGGTGCCCACGGTATCGGCAGGTCCACCGGCGCGCGATGGGGAGAACTCCCCCGGGACCAGACCGACCTCTGCGGTACTGTCGGAGAGCCGGACTGCCTCGCCACGGCGCAACGGTCCGGTCGAGTTCGCTCCCTACGACGCCCTACCGCACCAGACGCCTTCCGCACCACGAGGAGACTGGCCATGCTGACCAGACTGCATGATGCGCTGCGACTGCGCACTTCACCCGTGATCTTCTTCGGCTCGGCGGCGGTCATCATCGCCTTCGTGGTCGGCACGATCGCCTTCACCGAGCCCATGGGCAGAGCGACCAACGCCGCCTCGGACTGGCTGCTGACGAACCTGGGCTGGTTCTACATCCTCGGGGTCACCGTGTTCCTGGCCTTCCTGATCGTCATCGCGGCGGGACGCTTCGGCCGCGTGAAGCTGGGGCCGGATGACGAACCGCCGGAGCACTCCGGCGGAGCCTGGTTCGCGATGCTCTTCGCCGCCGGCATCGGCTCGATCCTCATGTTCTGGGGTGTCGCCGAGCCGGTCAGCCACTTCGGCGCGCCACCGCGCGCCACCGAGCTCGGCATCGAGGCCGGTTCCCTGGCCGCCGCGCGCGACGCCATGAACTTCACCTATTACCACTTCACGCTGCACACCTGGACGATCTTCACCCTGCCGGCACTGTGCTTCGCCTACTTCATCCACAAGCGGAACCTGCCGCCGCGCGTGAGCTCGATCTTCCAGCCGCTGCTGGGTGAGGGTATCCACGGACCCCTCGGCAAGGCGATCGACATCATCGCCATCATCGGCACCGTGTTCGGCATCGCCGTCTCGGTGGGCCTGGGGACGCTGCAGATCAACGGCGGGCTGAACCAGCTGTTCGGAGTCCCCGAGAGCGCCGGCTGGAACCTCATCATCATCGGCGTGGTCTGCGGTCTCGCACTTATCTCAGTGTCGATGGGCCTGGACAAGGGCATCAAGGTGCTCTCGAACTTCAACATCGTCGTCGCCGTGCTGCTGCTGCTCTTCGTGCTGTTCGCCGGTGGTGCCACGCTGTTCATCCTCAAGGGCACCATCGAATCCTTCGGCAACTACCTGGTGGCGCTGCCGGAGCTCGCGCTGTGGAACGACACCTTCGCGAACACTGGTTGGCAGAACACCTGGACCGTCTTCTACTGGGCCTGGACCATCACCTGGTCGCCGTTCGTGGGCATCTTCATCGCCCGCATCTCGAAGGGCCGCACCATCCGCCAGTTCGTCGCCGGGGTGCTCGCCGTGCCCTCGGCCTTCTCCGTGATCTGGTTCGGCGTCTTCGGCTATGCGAGCTTCGACATCGAGCTCAACGGCGAGGGCGGGCTGGTCGAGCGGGTGGTCGAGGACGGGGACATCCCCGGCGCATTGTTCGCCTTCCTCGACCACTACCCGGGCGCGTTCGTCATCTCGGTGATCGCGATCATCCTGGTGATCATCTTCTTCGTCACCTCGGTGGACTCCGCCGCGCTGGTCACGGACTCGATGGCCAACGGTCACGAGGACTTCAACCCGCTGGGTCAGCGAATCTTCTGGGGCGTGGCGATCGCGCTGGTCACCGCTGCGCTGCTGGTGTTCTCGGGCTCCGACGGGCTGGAGGCTCTGCAGTCGACGATCATCCTGGTGGGACTGCCGTTCTTCATCATGGGCTGGTTCCAGATGTACGCCCTGCTGCGAGCCCTCCGCGAGGACGCCGGGGAGCTGCCGCCGATCCGCACCCGGGAATGGGCGCAGGTGCTGCCGCCGGAGGAGTACGAGCGCCGCGAGGAGGACGAGGAGTACGACACTGACGACTACGTCGTGGAGCCGACCTTCACCTCGGAGGTGCCGGTGATGAGCGACATCTACGAGGAGTCCGCCGAGGACGGCGCCGATCCGTCGGCGGTGGGAACCGGGACCCTGCCCTCGCGCACCGGCAGCGCGAGGGCAGAACTTCCGGAGCAGGGGCGGGACGAGTCCCGCTGACCGAGCTCCGCTGAGCGGCGGGAGAGCACGACGCAGAAGGGGGCGCGCCCCCCCCGGGGGGGGGGGGGCCCCGCAGCGGGCCGGGGGGGCGCCAGAAGGGGGGTGGGCCGGCGGGCGCGCCCGACGCAGACGGGCCGCCCCCCGCGAGCGGGGTGCGTCGCCCCTTCTGCGTGCCGGAGGCGCGAATCAGGAGGGATCGACCTGATGCTTGTCGGCGCTGCGGCGGTAGTACATCGCGAGCACGGCGCCGGAGAGGTTGTGCCAGATCGAGAAGATCGCGGCGGGCAGCGCGGCGGTCGGGCTGAAGGCGCTCGCGGCGAGCGTCGCGGCCAGGCCGGAGTTCTGCATGCCGACCTCGATGGAGGTGGTGCGGGCGGCGCGTTCGCCCTGGCGGAGGAGGCGGGCGGCCCAGTAGCCGAGCAGGTAGCCCACGCCGTTGTGCAGCACCACTGCGAGCAGCACGATGCCGCCGGCGGTGACGATCGCCTCGGTGGAGCCGCTGACCACGGCGATGACCACGAGCGAGATGCCGGCGACGCTGACCCACGGCAGCGCGGGCAGGATCTTGTCCACCAGCGTGCCGGCGATCAGCCGGATCACGAGGCCGCCGATGACCGGGATGAGCACCATCTTCACGATCGACATCGCCATCGCTCCGGCATCCACGGGCAGGTAGGAGCCCGCGAGCCACAGGGTCAGCATCGGGGTGAACAGCGGGGCGAGCAGCGTGGAGATGGAGGTCATCGTCACCGACAGGGCGGTATCGGCTTTAGCCAGGTAGGCGATGACGTTCGAGCTGGTGCCACCTGGGGCGGAGCCCACCAGGATCACGCCGACGGCGAGTTCCGTCGGGAGCTGCAGCAGCACGGCGATGCCGAGTCCGATCAGCGGCATGATCACGTACTGGGCGATGACGCCGATGAGGACCGGCAGCGGTCGCTTCACGACCAGGGCGAAGTCGGGCACCGTGAGGGTGAGGCCCATGGCGAACATGATGATGCCCAGGTAGATGCTGGTGAACTGCGCCAGCGACTGATCGACGCTCGGCACGAAGAAGCCGAAGGCCGCGGCAGCGAGGATCAGGGCGGGGAAGACGGTCACCGCGATGCGCGCGGAGCGGTCCTCTGAGGTGCGGGCGGTGGACGCAGCGGGGGGTCGCGTCTCCGTGGTCGAGGGGGATGGAGTGCTCATGCCCCGCATGGTATCGCCCGATGAGATGGCGTCCCATGATGTGGACCACCAGTTGCCGCGTGTGGATCACGTCACTCGAGCCTGCGGCACCGATCCGCGGTCCCGACCGCGGTCAGCGATACTCCATGCCGGGGATCTCCTGCCGCGCGCGGAGCCCGTTGCCGGGCAGCTTCCGCACTCCGTGCCGCAGGTACTCCCGGGCCAGAGGGGGAGGACATCCCGCCCGCTCGAGCCCGGCGCGCAGCTGATCGGCGATCTCTTCCGCTGCGGGGGAGGCGAACACGATGATCCCGCGTCCTGGGACCGGGGGCCGTGCGGTGCCGGAGAGCTCGGAGTCGCGGTCGGGGCCCAGGAAGCTGACGGCGTGGTCAGCCCCCGGCCCCAGGAAGAGGTGGGCGCTCGAGGGGCGACGGAAGCGACGGTCCCATGTCGGCTGGAGGCTGTCGATCCCCGTGTGCACGCGAAGGGTCGCCGGGTGGATCTCGGTGAACCGCAGCTCCCGGGGACGGCCTGCGAGGATGCTCCGCCCCACCACCACGCCGCCGGCATGTACATCCAGATGCGCAGAGCCGCTCCACAGCAGATATGCCGCCATGGCCGCGGTGATGATGACGCCGATGAGGGTGACGAGCAGCAGCTCCGGCAGCCTCCACACCCCGGCCACGACGAGCGTGACCAGGATGATCAAGGGCCCGACGCTCAGCCAGCCGATCGCCGCGAGGATCGGGACCCGCGTGCGATATCGCTGCAGCCGAGGGCCGAGAGAAGTCTGCTGTGCCATGGGAGCCGAGTATGGCATCGGGGCGCCGGGGAAGGTCACGCGGGGTCGGGCGCCGCGGCGTGCTCGCCGGTGATGAGCTGGCCCAGGGCATCCCGCAGCGACTCGGGCCCGACCTGCGCGATCCGGAGCACGGCGGAGTCATCCGGGGTGGCGGTGACGGAGTCGGCGACGACCACGTGCACGGCCTCGTCGGTGGCGTGGAAGGAGGCGCTGCGGGCCGTCGCGCTGTCGGGGGTCGAGGTGACGACCTGGGTGAGATGGCGGGTGCCCTCGGCGATTCCCGCGCCCCACTCCTCGGGCGGCGCTCCCGCGGAGACCTCCCGCATCTCCGAGTCTGTGGAGGCGACGCCTCGGGGGTCCACGACCCGCACGAGGCGTTCGCCGACTGCAGGCGTGGGCAGGACGGCGAAGGAGTGGAGACCCTCGGCGGTCACCGTCTCCTCGAGGGTTACCCCGACGCTCTGATGGTAGAAGTAGCAGCGCAGCTCCCGGGGTGCGTCCTCGACGTAGATCGTGCGCAGCGCGGTCGTCACCGCGACGGCGCTGCGGCGCAGGACGAGCGTCCCGGCGGTCGTGGGATCTGCGACCAGTGCCTCATCGGCGATCTCGGGCTCACGTTCCTCGAGCTCGGCGGCGACCGCCTCGGGGACCAGCTGGTGGCGACGCATCAGGATCCGTCGCACGCTCGCGGCACCGGCCTCGACCCCGCCGGGATGCTGCTCCGCCCAGGGCATCCACACCTCGGAGTCGGGGAGCCCGGTCTCCTGCAGGAGGACAGCGAGCTCCTCGTCCAGAAAGGATCCGAGCTCGACGCGCTCGCGCGTGCCGTCTCGCAGGACGGAGGCCGCGGCGCTCAGGGAGCGGCGGGTGTGAAGGGTGTCGTGATCGGTGGTGGTGTGCGGCGTGGTCATCTCTGCCTCGGGGTCGGGGTGGGAACGGTGGTGGGAACGGGAGGGTGGGGTTCGTCAGACGAGCAGGGGGTTCCAGCGCTTGGTGTCGAAGCCGTCGTTCATCGTGTCGGAGAACCAGTCGCCGACCTCGCGGCTCAGGTCGAAGTCGAAGAACTCCTCGCCTGCCCAGTCGGCGATCGAGATGACGTCGGCGACCAGTCCGATGCCGATGGTGACGGGGTGGGGGATGTACCCCACCAGTCCGGCGACGCCCAAGATGGCCTCGACCGGATCGTCGGCGTTGATGATCCCGTCGATCGTGAGGGGGATGTCGACGATCGGGATGAGCTTCGAGATCCGCTTGAATCCCTTGGATTCGAGCAGCCGGCCGAGCTTCTTGTCGAACTCGGCGCCGTTCCACCAGTTCTTCAAGCGGCTCCCACCCTCTCGGAAGGCGGGCCAGTCGATCCTGCCCTCCTTGAGCCCGTCCCAGATCGCCTGGGCGGTGTCCGTGAGGATCCCCCAGCCGGCCAGAAGCGTGCCGCCGAGGTCCTTGAGGGTCTCCCAGAGGCCGTCCTCGGGTTCCGAGACGTCGTCCTGTTCCTGCGCCTCGTCGCGCAGCTGGCGTCCCATCTCCTCGATGGCGGTGTAGAGATCGCGCGCCTCGTTCGAGATGCGCTCCCACTCCGCGTAGAACGCATCGGCGTCAGGCCCCTCCCAGGACGGACGGTTGAAGGCGAACATGCTGTTGCCGACGCGCTTGAACTCGTCCTCCATCGAGTCCGAGCCCCGCTCGAAATCGCGGTAGAGGTCCTGCAGCTGCTCGGTGTCCGCCCCCAGAACTCGCCCATGTCCGTATATCCCCCTGATGAACCCTGCGTGCGCCTGGTGCGCCCACTGCTGGTTCGCAACGGTAAGCGCGCCGAGCGGACGGCGCGATGGGGAGAGCTCCCCATCGGTCGCCACGGCGGGACGAGCCGGGTTCAGCCGCGCTGGCGGGCCGGGACCGGCCAGGCGTGCACCGGCTCGCCGGTGTCCACCGCGGACCGGTAGAGACGGGTCATCTCCGCCAGAGCCTCGGATCGTGTCGCACCGCGCAGCTCGAGCGAGGTGACGGTGTCGATCTGCCAGCGGGCGCCGTTGCGGCCGGTGCGGGCACGCTCGGAGAGGATGCCGTCATAGCGCTCGACCACGTCCGCATCCGCACCGAGGTTCCGCAGTCCCTCCATGGCCTGGGGTATCAGCTGCTCGAGCAGCAGATCCGCCACGCGCACCCTCCCCACCTTGGGCCACCGCACCCGGGCTTCGAGGCCCCACCGGGCGCACTGCTGGAAGGCCTCGGCGGCTTGCTCGAAGCTCATCCGGGACCACAGCGGCCGTCGCTCATGGACCAGCGAGTGGAGGATGCCGTAGAAGAACGCGGCATTCGCGGCCATGTCCGCGGGCGTCGGCCCCGCCGGCAGCAGACGGTTCTCGAGCCGCAGGTGCGGGAGGTCGACGCCGGGGTCGTAGATCGGCCGGTTCCAGCGCCAGACGGTGCCGTTGTGGAGCATGAGCTCATGCAGCCGCGGTGAGGAGCCCTCGGTGAGCAGGGGTTCCTCAGCCATCTCCCGCGACTCGGGGATCAGCGCCGGGAACAGCCGCACGTTCTCCTCGAAGAGGTCGAACATCGAGGTGATCCAGCGCTCGCCGAACCACACCCGCGGGTGTACGCCCTGGGTGGCGAGCTCGGGCGGGCGGGTGTCCAGAGCCTGCACGAAGGTGGGGATGCGCGTCTCGTGCCACAGCCGCCTGCCCAGCAGGAAGGGCGAGTTCGCGGCGAGCGCCACCTGTGGTCCGGCGATCGCCTGAGCGGCGTTCCAGGCGGCGGCGAACTGCTCCGGAGGGACCTGCAGGTGCAGCTGCATCGAGGTGCAGGCGGATTCGGGCGCGATCGAGTCGAACGTCGCGTCCAGGCCCTTGCCCTTCCCCTCGCCCTCGATGCTCAGGTAGATCTCTTCCCCGCGCGCTTCGAGGACGCTCTTCTCGAGCGCCTCGTAGCGGGCGCCCGGGGCGCGCCATTCGTCGCCCGAGAAGAGCTCCTCGGTGATGGTGGGCAGGTGCCCGATGGGGATCACCCGTGCGCCACGGGCCTGGGCGGCGGCATCTGCGCGGTCGATCTTCTCGGTCAGTTCGCGTTCGAGGGCGCGCAGCCCCTCACCCTGCGGGCGGGAGACAGGCAGGTTCGCCTCGAGGTTGTAGCGGCCGATCTCGTGGACGTAGTCCTCGTCGTCCAGATCCTCGAGCAGCAGATCGGAGATCAGGGCTGGAGCCATGGTGTCCGTCTGGGCGAGGTTCATCTCGAGCTCGACCCCGACGGTTCCCTCGTCCACGAACTCGGCCGTGTCCAGGAAGGTCTCGAAGAGGTCGAGGTTCCGACGCAGCTCCCGGCGGTAGCGCGTGCGCTGGGAACGGGTGTACTCGGTGCTGCCGATCTCGCGTCCCATGGTGACCTCCAGTTGGTGGCGGGATGATGGCGCTCATCCAAGCACGTCCGCACCGCGGGCACGTATGCAGATGGCTATTGTGATCGTCTCACCTCACCAGGGCCGGTACCGGCCCTGCCGTCTCCAGAGCGCGCAGGGCCGGGTCGATCCCGTCCGGGCACCCTGGCAGGCCGGCATCAGCTCGGGGTACTCGAGCTCGCCGGGATGGGCACGGCCGTCCTGGTCACGCTGGATCGTGCGCACCAGATGCTCATCGTGCAGGACGTACCCGTTCCAGAAGATCTCGCAGTCGCAGCCGGCGCCCACCTGGCGCAGGCGCCGCACCAGAGCGGTCGCCTGCGGCGCCCGCAGGTCTCGGTAGCGGCGGGCCCAGCGCAGCCCGCGACAGCCGTGCTCGAGCATGCGGAACACGTAGCACAGCAGGCACTCGGGCGGGACGGGGTCGGTCAGCTGAGCCGAGAGATCCCGCAGCATCTCCTCGGCCGCCGTCAGCGGTGTATCGGTCATGACGGCAGTGCACCATCGCAGCCGTCCGCAGCGCCGCGTCCGGGTTCGGGATGTGGATGACCAGGCGTTGTGGAGGAGAGGCCGGGGCCGGAGACGTTGCTGAAGTGACCGCTGCGGAATATCGTGGCAGCACCCATCCGTTCGGCGAAGGAGCCTGCGATGTCGGACCTCAAGCACCGCTACGACCACGTGATCATCGGAGGCGGCATCGCCGCGGACCGAGCGGCCCGGGCGATCCGTGAGGCGGACCCCGACGCCACCATCGCGATCCTCTCTGCGGATCCCCACGCTCCCGTCTACCGCCCGGCCCTGTCGAAGGCCCTCTGGCATGGCGAGGACCCCGATCCTCGCAGCCAGGAATTGCACACCGCGGAGGAGACCGGCGCCGAGCTGTTCACCGGCACCCTGGTCACCGAGCTCCTGCCCGCCTCCCACAGCGTGGTCACCGCCCGCGGGAACCGCACCCATTTCGGGAAGGTGCTGCTGGCCACCGGGGCCTCGCCCCGTCGGCTCCCGGGGCTTCGCGATGACCGGGTCGCCTACCTGCGCACCGTCGGGGATTACCGGCATCTGCGCCGGCTCGCGGTGGACGGTGCCCGCGTCGTGGTGGTCGGTGGCGGGTATATCGGCTCCGAGGTCGCCGCGGCGCTGACCCGCACCGGTGCTGCGGTGACCCTCGCCCATTCCGGAGAGCGGCTCCTGGAGCATCTGTTCCCCGCCTCGATCTCCGACCATGTCCAGCAGACCTTCACCGCGCACGGGATCACCATGGTGCCCGGATTCCGCCTGGCCGGAGTCGATGCCGGTGAGAAGCTCGTGCTGCGTGCGGAGGACGGTCGCAGCCTCGATGCAGATGTCGTCGTGCTGGGCCTGGGCGCGTCACTGAACACCACCCTCGCATCACATGCGGACATCGACCTCGAGCAGGGGGCGGTGGTGGTCGACCCTCAGCTGCGCACCAGCAAGCAGGATGTGTACGCCGCCGGCGACATCGCTCTGTTCGACGACCCGCTGCTGGGGCTGCGACACGTCGAGCACGTCGACCATGCCGAGGCCTCCGGCACCGTCGCCGGCAGGAATATGGCGCGCGCCCTGCTGGACGACTCGCTGGCGCCGGAGGAGTACTCCTATACGCCGCTGTTCTTCTCCGACCTCTTCGACGACGGGTACGAGGCGGTGGGACGACTCGACGCCGAGCTGGAGATGCGCGAGGTGTGGAATGCGGAGCGCAGCGCCGCGGTCGTGTACTACCTCGAGGACGGCGCGGTCGAGGGCGTGCTGCTGTGGAACACCTGGGACTCGGTGCCCCGAGCCAGCGACGTCATCGCCGCCTCACAGGAGGGCCAGCTCCCCGCGGACTCGCTCGAGGAGCAGATCATCCCGGGCGGCTGAGAACTCGGCGCAGTCCCCCCGTACACTTCCTGCGTGGCTGATCAGAACCAGGAAATCCCCGCAGATGCCCCCACCCGGGCCGTGATCCTCGCACGCGGGCTCGGCACCCGCATGCGCCGAGCGGACGACACCGCACAGCTCGATGAGCAGCAGGCCCAGGTGGCCGCCAGCGGGGTGAAGGCCCTGATCGACGTGGGTCGCCCCTTCCTCGACTACGTCATCTCCGTCCTCGCCGACGCCGGCGTCACGGAGCTGTGCCTGGTCATCGGCCCGGAGCACGACATGCTGCGCGAGTACGCCGCCCGCATCAGCGGCGGCCGGGTGAGCGTGACCACCGCGATCCAGGCCGAGCCTCGCGGCACCGCCGACGCCGTCGCCGCCGCCCGCGACTTCGCCGGAGACCAGCGCGTGATCGTGCTGAACTCCGACAACTACTACCCGCGCGAAGCGCTCGCCGCTCTCGCCGCAGCTCCCGGCAGCGCACTGGTCGGCTTCGACCGTGCCGCCCTGGTCCGGAGCTCGAACATCCCCGCCGATCGCATCCGAGCCTTCGCGCTGATTGCAGCCGATGCTGAGGGCCACCTGCGCGACATCGTCGAGAAGCCCGATGACGAGACCCTCGCCGCCTACGGTGAGGACGCCCCGGTCTCGATGAACGCCTGGCTGTTCACGCCCGCCATCTTCGATGCCTGCGAGCGCATCGAGCCGTCGGTGCGCGGGGAGCTCGAGATCATCGACGCCGTCCGCCTGCTGCTGGAGGAGGGAGAGGCGTTCACGGTGGTCCCCGCTGCGGTGGGTGTGCTGGACATGTCCTCCCGCGGCGACGTCGCCGCAGTCCAGGCGGCGCTCGCCGGGATCGAGGTGGCGCTGTGAGCGATGTGCTTGCACAGCTCGCCGCCGGGATCGAGGGGGATTCCGTCTCCTGGTTCGTGCCCGGCCGCATCGAGGTGCTCGGCAAGCACACCGACTACGCGGGGGGACGCTCACTGCTCGCCGCCGTCGACGCCGGCCACACCATCACCGCCACGGCCCGCCCGGATCGGGTGCTGACCGTGCACTCGGAGGTGGTGGGCAGCACCGTCACCGTCGACCTCGACCACCGCGAGGCACGCCCCGCCGGAGCCGACGGTCACTGGGGCGGCTATGTCCGCACCGTGGCCGACCGGCTCGATGCGAACTTCCCGGGCCGTCTGCGCGGCGCGGACATCACGATCAGCTCGACCCTCCCGCTCGCGGCCGGGATGTCCAGCTCCTCAGCGCTCGTGGTCGGGCTCGCCCTGACGCTGATCGACCTGGCCGACATCGCCGACGACGAAGCGTTCACCGCCGAGATCACGACCCCGGAGCAGCTCGGCGAGTACCTCGGCACCGTCGAGAACGGTCAGAGCTTCGGCGCTCTCGAGGGCTACCGCGGGGTCGGGACCTTCGGTGGCAGCGAGGACCACACCGCCATGCTCTGCGGGGTCCAGGACGCCCTGGTGCAGTACTCCTTCTGCCCGGTGCGGCACGAGCGCACCATCGCGTTCGGCCCCGAGCTTGCCTTCGTGGTCGCCGTCAGCGGGGTCGAGGCGGCGAAGACCGGCGCCGCGCTCGGCGCCTACAACCGCGTCTCCCTCGCCGTCACCGAGACGCTGCGCCGCTGGCGCGAGGACTCCGGGCGCGAAGATCGCACCCTCGCTGAAGCAGTCGCGAGCGGTCCCGCGGCGGTGGCCCGGCTGCGAGAGCTCACCGCGGAGGACGAGTACCTTCGAGGCCGCCTGAGCCAGTTCCTCACCGAGTCGGAGAGACTGATCCCCGCCGCCGCGGTCGCCCTCGAGGAGGGGGACCTCGAGGAGTTCGGCCGCCTGGTCGACGAGTCCCAGTCCGGTGCTGAGCAGGGCCTGCGCAACCAGGTGCCCGAGACGATCGCGCTGCAGCGACTCGCCCGCGAGCTGGGCGCCCATGCAGCGAGCGCCTTCGGAGCAGGGTTCGGGGGCAGTGTCTGGGCGCTGGTGCCGACGGACGGCGCCGAGGAGTTCGGGCAGCGCTGGCTGGAGGCCTACCGGGCCGCGCACCCGGAGCGCCAGGGCGCCACCGCGTCGGTCACCCGCCCCGGCGGCGCGGCCCGACGCCTTCCTGTCCTGCCTGGGCGACGTGCTGCGAGGGACGAGCGGTAGGAGCCCAGGCGATCTGGTCCTGCCTGGGCGACGTGCTGCGAGGGACGAGCGGTAGGAGCCCAGGC